>NZ_JBSFUB010000004.1:0-177993 GCF_053591575.1 Streptomyces altiplanensis
AGCCGGTCGCCGCCCGCCAGGATCGCCGCCGCCAGCGCGTCCGCCGCCTCCTGGGCGGCGGCCTGCCTGCGGCCGTGCAGCAGGACGAAGTCCACGCCGCCGAGCTCCGGCAGGCCCGCCTTCGCCGGTACGGGGGCCAGGCCCGGCGGGATCAGGTCCCGGGTGTGGGGCATGACGCCGAGTCCCGCGCGGGCCGCCGCGATCAGGCCGCTGAGGCTGCCGCTCGTACAGGCGATGCGCCAGGGGCGGCTGTCCTCCTCCAGCACTTCCAGGGCGCGGGCCCGGGTGATGCCGGGCGGCGGGAAGACGATCAGCGGCACCGGGCGGCCGGGATCGAGGCGCAGGGACGGCGCGCCGATCCACGTCAGCGTCGACTGCCACACCAGCTCGCCGTGGGTGTCGCCGGGCCGCCGCTTGGCCAGGACCAGATCGAGCCGGTCCGCCTCCAGCCGCCGGTGCAGGGTGCCGGACAGCTCGACGGTCAGTTCCAGGTCGACCTCGGGGTGGTCCCGGCGGAACGACTCCAGGATTTCGGGCAGCCGGGTCAGGACGAAGTCCTCCGACGCGCCGAAGCGCAGCCGCCCCCGCAGCCGGGTCCCGGTGAAGAAGGCCGCGGCCCGCTCGTGGGCGCGCAGGATCGTACGGGCGAAACCGAGCATCGCCTCGCCGTCCACCGTCAGCTCCACCCGGTGCGTGTCGCGGGTGAACAGCCGGCGCCCCGTCGCCTCCTCCAGCCGGCGTACGTGCTGGCTCACCGTGGACTGGCGCAGGCCGAGGCGCCGGGCGGCCCGGGTGAAGCTCAGGGTCTGGGCGACCGCCAGGAAGGTGCGGAGCTGGGTCGGGTCGTACATGGAGCGACGGTAGCGCGGTCACCGCCGCCGGTCATCACCGATCGTGATGGCAGTGAGTTCGGTGTACGGGATTCCCGATCGCCCGGATCAGGCGGACCATGGAGAGGGCACGTACCGGACCGAGAGCAAGTGGAGCACATGAGCCGCCGCACGTTGCAGTTGCCGTCCTGGCTGCCTTTCGATCCCTACGTCCTCACGCTGATCGGAACGGTCGTCCTCGCGGCACTGCTGCCGGCGTCCGGCACGGCCGCCGACGCCGTGGGCGGGGTCTCGACGGGGGCCGTCGCGCTGCTGTTCTTCCTGTACGGCGCGCGGCTCTCCACCCGTGAGGCACTCGACGGACTCCGGCACTGGCGCCTGCATCTGACGGTCCTGGCCTGCACGTTCGCGCTCTTCCCGCTGCTCGGCCTCGCGGCGGGGGGCCTCGTCCCGTACGTCCTCACCCCTCAGCTGTACGGCGGCCTCCTCTTCCTCTGCCTGGTCCCCTCGACCATCCAGTCCTCGATCGCCTTCACCTCGATCGCACGCGGCAACGTGCCGGCGGCGATCTGCGCGGGCTCCTTCTCCAGCCTCGTCGGGATCTTCCTGACCCCGCTGCTCGCCGCGCTGCTGATCGGCGGCGGCGCGGGCGGCTTCTCGGCGGACTCGCTGTTCAGGATCGTGCTCCAGCTGCTGGTGCCGTTCGTGGCGGGCCAGCTCCTGCGCCGGTGGGTCGGCGGTTTCCTGGTGCGGCACAAGAAGGTGCTCGGGTATGTGGACCGCGGCTCGATCCTGCTCGTCGTCTACACCGCGTTCAGCCAGGGCGTGACCGAGGGCATCTGGCACCAGGTGAGCCCGGGCCGGCTCGGCGCGCTGGTGGGGGTGGAGGCGGTGCTGCTCGCGGCGATGCTGGCGCTGAGCTGGTACGGGGCGAAGCGGCTCGGCTTCGGGCGGGCGGACCGGATCGCGATCCAGTTCGCCGGGTCGAAGAAGTCGCTGGCGGCGGGGCTTCCCATGGCGAGCGTGCTGTTCGGGGCGGAGGCGAGCCTGGCCGTACTGCCGCTGATGCTGTTCCACCAGATGCAGCTGATGGTGTGCGCGGTGATCGCGAAACGGCGGTCGCGGGACGCGGCGGGGGAGGGCGCGGAGGCGGCACCGTCCGCGCCCTCCGTACCGGTGGCGGGGTGAGCGCCCCGCCTCCGCCCCGGCCTACCCGCACGTGCGCCCGCGCCTGCACCCGCGCCTGCATCCGTGCCCGCACTTGCACCCGTGCCCACCCCGCGCCTGGCAAGATCGTCGAGTGACTTCCGCGATACGTCCCCTCGGCCCCCGCCCCTGCGCCCTCACCGTGTGCCGCGGCTGCTGCTGCGGCGACGCCCGCAAGAACCCCGGTACGGACCACGAGGGCCAGCTGCGCCGTCTGCGCGACGCGGCCGCCGCGTCCGGCGGGACGCTCGCCGTGCGTACCAGCGACTGCCTCGGCCCGTGCGGTCAGGCCAACGTCGTGGTCGTCCAGCCCTCCACCGAGGGCCGCCGCAGAGGCGGGCGCGCGGCGTGGATCGGCTGGGCGCTGGACGACGACTGCACGGACGACATCCTGGCCTGGGTCGCGGCCGGCGGCCCCGGTGTCGCGAAGCCCCCGGCCACCCTCGCGCTCCAGTTCATCCCGCCCCCGGCCCAGGCCCGGCAGCGGGCCCGGCGCGGGCGGCGCTGACCGCGCCACCACGGAGAGGCCCGGCCGGCGCAGGGGGCGCTCCTCGCCGGCCGGGCCCGTATCCCGTGTCGCGGGGCGCGTCAGACCCCGGAGTGCAGGGCGATGCGCTCGTCGCCCGCGTACACGTTCATGTTCGGCCCGCGCAGGAAACCGACCAGTGTCAGGCCCGTCTCGGCCGCCAGGTCCACGGCCAGGGAGGAAGGCGCCGAGACCGCCGCCAGTACCGGAATCCCCGCCATCACCGCCTTCTGCGCCAGCTCGAAGGACGCCCGCCCGGAGACCAGGAGAACCGCACGGGACAGCGGCAGCCGGCCGTCCCGGAGCGCCCGGCCCACCAGCTTGTCGACCGCGTTGTGGCGGCCCACGTCCTCCCGTACGTCGAGCAGCTCACCCGTCTCCGAGAAGAGCGCGGCGGCGTGCAGCCCCCCGGTCCTGTCGAACACCTGCTGCGCCGCCCGCAGCCGGTCGGGGAGGCCGGCGAGCAGCTCGGGCGTCAGCCGGACCGGGGGAGTGTCGGCGATCGGGAAGCGCGCGGTCGTGCGTACCGCGTCGAGACTGGCCTTGCCGCACAGCCCGCACGACGACGTCGTGTAGACGTTGCGCTCCAGGGTGATGTCCGGGACGGGGACACCGGGCGCGAGCCTCACGTCCACGACGTTGTACGTGTTCACACCCTCCGCCGTCGCCCCCGCGCAGTACACGATCGACTGCACGTCGTCGGCGGCCGCCAGCACCCCCTCGCTCACCAGGAACCCCGCCGCGAGCGCGAAGTCGTCGCCCGGCGTCCGCATGGTGATCGCGAGCGGCTTGCCGTTCAGCCGGATCTCCAGTGGCTCCTCGGCGACCAGCGTGTCCGGCCGGGCGCTCACCGCCCCGTCCCTGACGCGGATGACGCGGCGGCGCTCGGTGACCCGTCCCATGGTGATCAGTCCCACTCACTTCTTCGTGATCTTCATGATCAGCGCTGTTGTACGTGCTGGTAGCCGAACCGGCCCTTGATGCACAGGTTGCCGTGGGTCACCGGGTTGTCGTGCGGCGAGGTGACCTTGACGATCTCATTGTCCTGCACGTGCAGTGTGGGGTTGCAGCCGACGCCGCAGTACGCGCACACCGTCGTCGTCTCCGTCTGGGACTCCTCGTCCCAGGTCCCCGCCGCCCGCGTGTCCGCCGGGTCGAGGATGTCCTGGAAGCCGGGCAGCCGGTTGGGTATGGCGCCCATGTCGCCGCCGCCCTGCACGTTGTTCTGGCCGCGCACCGGCTGCACCCGGCGCCGTACCGCCCGACATGACCGGTGAGCAGCGACAGGTTGATGAGGGCCCGGACGTTGTCGGTGCCGTTGTGGTGCTCGGTGATGCCCAGCGTCCAGCACAGCTGCGCCCGCCCGGCGGTCGCGTACGCGTGCGCGAGCTCGCGGATCGCGGCCGCCGGTCACCTTCTCCGCCGCCGACAGGGGCCACACCTCGACCAGTTCGGCGTACTGCGCGAAACCGCTCGTGGCGCGCTCCACGAAGGCGTGGTTCACCAGGCCCGCGTGGATGATCTCCCGCCCGATCGCGTGGGCCAGCGGGATGTCCGTCCCGACGTTGAGGCCGAGCCAGCCCTCCGCCCATTCGGCGGTCGAGGTGCGGCGCGGATCGACGGCGTACATGCGCGCGCCGTTCCTGATGCCCTTCAGGACGTGCTGGAAGAAGATCGGGGGCGCGAAGCGCGCGTTGGAGCCCCACATCACGATCAGGTCGGTGTGCTCCACCTCTTCGTACGAGGAGGTTCCGCCGCCCGAGCCGAAGGCCGCCGAGAGGCCGGCCACGCTCGGCGCGTGGCACGTCCGGTTGCAGGAGTCGACGTTGTTGGTGCCCACCACCACCTGCGTGAACTTCTGGGCGACGTGGTTCATCTCGTTGGTCGCGCGGGCGCACGACAGCATGGCGAAGGCGGGCGGCCCGTACGTCCGGGCCGCCCGCCGGAACCCGGCCGCGGCCCGCTCGCGCGTCGCAGCACGCCGCCCGGGTCGCGTACGAGCGGCTGTGTCAGCCGCGCGTACTGCTCGGGCTGTCTGTCTTTCTTCTTCACGGTGCGCTCCCGGTGGAGGAGGAGGTTTTCGCCGGCAGGTCGGCCAGTGCGTGCACGGCGCGCAGGGTCGGTACGGACGTGCCGGTGAGGCGGGCCAGTTCGACGACGGCGGCGAGCAGCACATCGAGTTCGAGCGGTTTGCCCTTCTCCAGGTCCTGGAGGGTGGACGTCTGGTGGTCACCGACGCGCTCGGCGCCCGCGATGCGCCGCTCCACGGAGATCCCGGGGCGGCAGCCGACGGCGGCCGCGACCTCCAGGGTCTCGCGCATCGTGGAGCGCGGCCCCGACATACGCGCCGATGGCTCCGGCGCCGACAACTGCGGCTTTCACGGGGCTCTCCGATCGGCTGAGGGACCGAGTGAGGGGGAGCGGGAAGAGTCGACAGAATATTGTCTACAGTATGCTTTTAGGGGGTCAAGGGTCGTGGACAGGCCGTGGTCAGCAGGAAGCTCCAAAGAGTCGGGAGCGAATCCTGTCGGTTCACCTGCCCTCGTACCGGTGAGTCACAAAGAAGACTGGACCGTTCCGACTGTCCGCAAAGAGGGGTGGAACCGCCAATGACCGGCTCACGAGTCGTCGCGCTCGGGCACTATCAGCCTGCCAAGGTGCTCACGAACGACGATCTGGCGGCCATGGTCGACACCAGTGACGAGTGGATCACCAGCCGGGTGGGCATCAGGACCCGCCACGTCGCCGGACCCGACGAGCCCGTCGACGAGCTCGCCGCGCACGCCGGCGCCAAGGCCCTTGCCGCCGCGGGTCTCACCCCCGCCGACATCGATCTCGTCCTGGTCGCCACCTCCACCGCGATCAACCGCTCCCCGAACATGGCCGCCCGCGTCGCGGCCCGCCTCGGCATGCCGTCGCCCGCCACGATGGACCTCAACGTCGTCTGCTCGGGCTTCACCCACGCCCTCGCGACGGCCGACCACGCGGTACGGGCCGGTTCCTCCGCCCGCGCCCTGGTCATCGGCGCCGACAAGATGGCCGAGATCGCCGACTGGACCGACCGCACCACCTGCGTACTCGTCGGCGACGGCGCGGGCGCCGCGGTCGTCGAGGCGTGCGCCGAGGACGAGGAGCCGGGGATCGGCCCGGTGCTCTGGGGCTCGGTGCCGGAGATGGGCCACGCCGTACGGATCGAGGGCACGCCCCCGCGCTTCGCCCAGGAGGGCCAGTCCGTCTACCGCTGGGCCACCACCCAGCTGCCGCCCATCGCCCGCAAGGTGTGCGAGCGGGCCGGGGTGACGCCGGAGGAACTGGCGGCGGTCGTCCTGCACCAGGCGAACCTGCGGATCATCGAGCCCGTCGCGCAGAAGATCGGCGCGGTCAACGCCGTGATCGCCCGCGATGTCGTCGAGTCGGGCAACACCTCGGCGGCCAGTATCCCGATGGCCCTGTCCAAACTCGTCGAGCGCGGTGAGATCGAGTCCGGCGCGCCGGTGCTGCTCTTCGGCTTCGGCGGGAACCTCTCGTACGCGGGCCAGGTCATCCGCTGCCCGTGACGCCCGTGGCGCGCCGCGCCCGGCCCCCGGCGCCGTCGGGGACCGGGCGCGCCGCGCCACGGACGAGCGGTGTCAGTGCAGCTCCGCGACCGCCGTGCGGGCCGTCCGCTTGAACGCGGGCACCGGCGCGTCGCTCAGGTCGCCCGTCCGTGCCCACTGCACGAGCGTCACGGTGCGGCCGTCCCTGCCCACGCCGATCAGGTGAACGCCCGGCTCGGAATCCGGCACCGACGTGTGGACGCCGTAGACGTGCGCCCCTTCCTCGACCGAGACCGGGCCGTAGTCCTGCCAGGACGCGGTGCCGCCGGGCGTGGCGCGCAGCCAGTCCGCCGCGCAGTCCGCGGCGGCCTTCCCGACGGCCGCGGCGAGGCGGCCGGCCGCCGCGGCGTCCTTCGCCCGCACCGTGACCTGCACCGCCCAGGTGTCCAGCTCCGTGCTGAAACCGCGGTGCCAGGTGCTGTCGCCGACGGGCACCACCCTCTCCAGGCAGAACGGCCGCGGGTCCGGCGCGCCACCGGTCACCCTCCCCGCCGACCAGGAGATCCCCTCGGCCTGCGGCAGGTCCCGGGCGGCGAGGAAGCCGGGCGGCGCGGAAGCGGGAGCGGCGGACCGGGCCTCGCTCGCGGCGGTGAGCGTCAGGGCGAGCGCGGCCGCCCCGAGGGTGGTGATGGCGGTCCTCAGGGGGCGGCGGCCGGTGCGGCGGCTGATGCGGTCTGCGGGCATGGATGCACCTCGTTCCGTGCGGTGGGTGCTGCCAGATTCGAGGCCGTGGGCCGCCGTGGCAACGACCGGCGCGCAGCCGGGGTGGCGAGGATCTCGGCATGGCGAAGATTGCACTCGGTAGACTGTAGACGATAGCCAATTACCGCTCGCCGATGTTGGCCAGAAGGGGACCGCGATGTTGTCCGCAGGACTGCCGCAAGGGACCGTACCCAAGCTGGAGAGGCCGGGGCCGCTCCGCGAGCGCGTGTACGAGGCGCTGCTCGAACTCATCACGACCCGGGCCCTGCGGCCCGGCCAGCACCTGATCGAGAGCGAACTCGCCGGACACCTGGGGGTGTCCAGGCAGCCGGTGCGCGAGGCGTTGCAGCGGCTCAACACCGAGGGGTGGGTCGATCTGCGGCCCGCGCAGGGCGCGTTCGTGCACGAGCCCACCGAGGAGGAGGCCGACCAGCTCCTCTCCGTCCGTACGCTCCTCGAGGCGGAGGCGGCCAGACTCGCCGCCGCCAACGCGGGGTCCGCCGGCATCGCCGCGCTCGAAGAGGTGTGCGCCCGGGGCGAGCAGGCCGTCGCCGACGACGACGTGGACCTCGCCGTGTCGCTCAACGCCCAGTTCCACGCCAAGGTCATGGAGCTGGCGGGCAACGCCGTCCTCAGCGAACTGGCGGCGCAGGTGGGCCGGCGCGTCCGCTGGTACTACACCCCCGTCGCCCGGCAGCGCGGCAGGCAGTCCTGGACCGAGCACCGCGCGCTGATCGCCGCGATCTCCGACCGCGACGAGCGGCGCGCCACCGAGGTCATGCGGGCGCACACCGAGCACACCCGCACGACCTACCACCAGCGCGAGGCCCGATAGCCCCACGCCGGAGGACCGGGGCCCGGGGCGCGACCCCCGGGCCCCGTGTGCTGCCCGGGAAACCGGCTTTGTCCTCGGTGTGGAGAAAGTTGAGGCGGATTCCTGCTCAACTTCTTCCCACTCCCGGCACCCGCTGCTACGTTCCCCTCCAAAGCCCGACGGAGAACGGCCGACAGGCAGGGAGGGGCACGTGAGGCGGATGACGGCGCGACCCGCGAACGCGCATCAGGCGCGACTGCTCCGTCTGCTGCGTGACGGCGGACCCAACTCCCGTGCCCAGCTGGGCGACCAGGTCGACCTCTCCCGTTCGAAACTCGCCGTCGAGGTGGACCGGCTGCTCGACACCGGCCTGGTCGTGGCCGACGGCCTCGCCGCCTCGCGCGGCGGCCGCCGCTCGCACAACATCCGGCTCGCGCCCGGCCTGCGCTTCCTCGGCATCGACATCGGCGCCACCTCGATCGACGTGGCCGTCACCAACGCGGAGCTGGAGGTGCTCGGCCACCTCAACCACCCCATGGACGTGCGGGAAGGCCCGGTCGCCATCTTCGAACAGGCCCTCGCCCTGGCCGCCAAGCTCAGGGCGTCCGGCCTCGCCGAGGGCTTCGACGGGGCGGGCATCGGGGTACCGGGCCCGGTCCGCTTCCCGGAGGGCGTGCCGGTCGCGCCGCCGATCATGCCCGGCTGGGACGGCTTTCCCGTACGCGAGGCGCTCAGCCAGGAACTGGGCTGCCCCGTCATGGTCGACAACGACGTGAACCTGATGGCGATGGGGGAGCAGCACGCCGGCGTCGCACGCTCCGTCGGCGACTTCCTCTGCGTCAAGATCGGCACCGGTATCGGCTGCGGCATCGTCGTCGGCGGCGAGGTCTACCGCGGTACGACCGGCAGCGCCGGCGACATCGGCCACATCCAGGTCGAACCGGAAGGCCGCGCCTGCGCCTGCGGCAACAAGGGGTGCCTGGAAGCCCACTTCAGCGGCGCCGCGCTCGCCCGCGACGCCGAGGACGCGGCCCGCTCCGGCAGCTCACCCGAACTGGCCGCGCGGCTCGAAGCGGCGGGGCGGCTCACGGCCGTCGACGTCGCCGCGGCCGCGGCGGCCGGCGACGCCGCCTCGATCGACCTCATCCGCGAGGGCGGCAACCGCGTCGGCCAGGTCATCGCCGGACTCGTCAGCTTCTTCAACCCCGGCCTCGTGGTGATCGGCGGCGGGGTGACCGGCCTCGGCCACACCCTGCTCGCCAGCGTCCGCACCCAGGTCTACCGCCAGTCGCTGCCCCTGGCGACCGGCAACCTGCCCATCGTCCTGGGCGAACTGGGGCCCGCCGCCGGCGTGATCGGCGCGGCCAGGCTCATCAGCGACCACCTGTTCTCGCCTGCCTGATCCCGGCCGGCGCCCGTACGACCCCGTACGACCCGCACAGCACCACCGCACACGGGCGGCTTCGCCGTGCCCAGATCCGTCCTGCCCAGATCCGTCCTGCCCTGCTCCTGCCCTGCTCGCTCACCGGCCGCCGCACCAGCCGAGGGGAACCGTCATGGCACCACCGCAAGCAGCCCCACCCCTTCTTCTCACGATGTCCGGCATCACCAAGTCCTTCCCCGGCGTCCGCGCCCTCGACGGCGTCGACCTGGAGGTCCAGGCGGGCGAGGTCCACTGCCTGCTCGGCCAGAACGGCGCCGGCAAGTCCACCCTCATCAAGGTGCTCGCGGGCGTGCACCAGCCCGACGGCGGCGAGATCACCTGGCAGGGCGCCCAGGTCACCCTCAGGTCGCCCATCGCCGCCATGCGCCTCGGCATCGCCACCATCTACCAGGAACTCGACCTGGTGGAGGGACTGTCGGTCGCGGAGAACATCTTCCTCGGCCACGAACCGACCACCGCGGGCTTCGTCGTACGGGGCAAGGAAGCCCGCGCGTCCGCGACCGCCCTGCTCAAGCGCCTCGGCCACCAGGAGATCGACTCCGGCTCCCTCGTCGGCTCGCTCTCCGCCGCCCAGCAGCAGATCGTCTCCATGGCACGGGCGCTCTCCCACGACGTACGGCTCATCGTGATGGACGAGCCGTCCGCCGCCCTCGACCCCGACGAGGTCGAGAACCTCTTCCGCATCGTCGCGGCGCTCACCGCGGACGGCGTCGCCGTCGTCTACATCTCCCACCGGCTGGAGGAGATCCGGCGCATCGGCGACCGCGTGACCGTGCTCAAGGACGGCCGCGCGGTCGCGGTCGGACTGCCCGCCAAGACGACCCCGACCCGCGAGGTCGTCTCCCTGATGACCGGCCGCGACGTCGGGTACGTCTTCCCCGAGCGGGTGGCGGCCGCGGGCGGGGACCCGGCCGCCGGACCCGTGCTGCGGGTCGAAGGGCTCGCCAGGGAAGGGGAGTTCGCGGCTCTCGACCTCGACGTCCGCCCGGGTGAGATCGTCGGCCTCGCCGGTCTCGTCGGCTCCGGGCGCTCCGAGGTACTGGAGACGATCTACGGGGCGCGCCGGCCCAGCGCCGGCCGCGTCCTCGTCGACGGGCAGCCCCTGCGCCCCGGCAGTGTCCGCGCCGCCGTCCGCGCCGGCATCGGGCTCGCCCCCGAGGAACGCAAGGCCCAGGGCCTGCTGATGCTCGAATCCGTCACCCGCAACGTGTCCGTGTCGACCCTGTCCCGCTTCTCGCGCGGCGGCTGGCTCGACCGTACGGCCGAACGCGGGGCCGCGCAGGCCGCCACCCGTGAACTGTCCCTGCGCCCCGACAACCCCGACGCCCCCGTCCGCACCCTCTCCGGCGGCAACCAGCAGAAAGCCGTACTCGCCCGCTGGCTGCTGCGCGGCTGCCGGGTGCTGCTGCTCGACGAACCGACGCGCGGCGTCGACGTCGGGGCGCGTGCCGAGCTGTACGCCGTGATCCGCAGGCTGGCCGACGAAGGCCTCGCCGTACTTCTCGTATCCAGCGAAGTCCCGGAAGTCCTGGGGCTCGCCGACCGGGTGCTCGTCCTCAAGGAAGGGCGCGTCGTCCACACCGCGCCCGCCCGCGAACTCGACGAACACCGCGTACTCGACCTCGTGATGGAAGGGAGCTCGACGCCATGACGCAGCCCGTCTCGCCGGCGCAGCAGCAGGACGGACCGGCCGCCACCCCGGCCAAGCCGCCCACCCAGCGGCCGGCCCGGCACAAGCTCGGGCTGCGCCTCGACGTACGCAACCTGTCGCTGCTCGGCGTACTCGCCGTCCTCGTCCTCGTCGGCGGCATCACCAAGCCCGACCAGTTCCTGGACAGCAGCAACCTCCAGCTCGTCCTCACCCAGGCGTCCGTCATCGGCGTCGTCACCGTCGGCATGACCTTCGTCATCACCAGCGGCGGCATCGACCTGTCGGTGGGCGCGATCGTGGCGCTCGCCTCGGTGTGGGCGACGACGCTGGCGACCCAGGAGTACGGCTTCGCGGGCATCCTCTTCACGGCGGTGGTCGTCGGGCTCGCCTGCGGGCTCGTCAACGGACTGCTCATCGCGTACGGCGGGATGGTGCCGTTCATCGCGACGCTCGCCATGCTGGCGTCGGCCCGCGGCCTCGCCCTGCAGATCACCGACGGCAAGACGCAGATCGTCACCGTCGAATCGGTGCTCGACCTGGGCATTCCCGACTCGTACGTGCTCGGCGTACCGCCGCTGGTCTGGGTGTTCGCCCTCGTCACCGTCGTCGGCTGGCTGCTGCTCAACCGCACCACCTTCGGCCGGCGCACGGTCGCGGTCGGCGGCAACGCGGAGGCGGCCAGGCTCGCCGGCATCGACGTACGGCGCCAGCGTCTCTACCTCTACCTGCTGTCCGGACTGTGCTGCGGCATCGCTGCCTTCCTGCTGATCGTCCTGTCCGGCTCGGGGCAGAACACCAACGGCAACCTGTACGAACTCGACGCCATCGCGGCGGCGATCATCGGCGGGACGCTGCTCAGCGGCGGCCGGGGCACGATCGTCGGCTCCGTGCTCGGCGTCCTCGTCTTCACCACCATCACCAACATCTTCGCGCTCAACAACCTGCAGAGCGACGTACAGCAGATCGCCAAGGGCGCGATCATCGTCGCCGCCGTACTGGTCCAGCGCCGCACCGCGCGCCACGGCGAGGCCTGACCCCGCCCCCTGCTCCGCCCGTACTCGTACGACCTGACCTGAAGGGTTGGAACCGTCATGCCACAAACCAGTCGCAGAGGACTCCTCTTCGGCACCGCGGCCGTGTCCGCCGGCGCCCTGCTCACCGCCTGCACCAGCAACGAGCCGAAGAAGAAGGAGCCGGCCGCCGGCAACGAGCCGGCGGCCACCGGCGACAAGCCCGGCAAGCCGGTCACCATCGGGTTCGCGGGCCCGCAGGCCGACCACGGCTGGCTCAACGCCATCAACGAGAACGCCAAGTCGCGCGCCGGGAAGTACTCCGAGGTGACCCTGGAGATCACCGAGGGGTCGAACGACACCGCGGCGCAGATCGGCCAGGTCCAGACGCTGATCAACAAGAAGGTCGACGTCCTGGTGATCCTGCCGGCCGACGGCAAGGCCCTCACCCAGGCCGGTCTCCAGGCGATGAAGGCGGGCATCCCCGTCATCAACCTGGACCGGATCTTCGCGTCGCCGCAGGCGTACCGCTGCTGGATCGGCGGCGACAACTACGGCATGGGGCTCAACGCCGGCAACTACATCGGCGAGCAGCTCAAGGACAAGAAGAACGCCAAGGTGGTGGAGCTGGCCGGCCTCGACAACCTGGAGCTGACCAAGCAGCGCAGCCAGGGCTTCGCGGACGCCCTCAAGAACTACCCCAACATCGAGCGCGTCGCCCGCCAGGCGGCCGACTTCACCGTCGAGTCGGGCCAGGCCAAGATGGCCCAGCTGCTCCAGGCGCAGAAGCAGTTCGACGCGCTGTGGAACCACGACGACGACCAGGGCGTGGGCGCCCTGCGCGCCATCCAGCAGGCCGGGCGCGACGACTTCCTGATGGTCGGCGGGGCCGGGGCGAAGGCCGCGATGGACGCCATCAAGGCGGACAACAGCGTGCTGAAGGCCACCGTCCTCTACCCGCCCACCATGGCCGCCTCCGCCATCGACCTGGCCCGCGCGCTCGGCCAGGGCAAGGGTGTGGGCGGCATGTCGGAGCTGGAGATCCCGGCGTCGATCACCCTCTACTCGGCCGTCGTCACCAAGGACAACGTCGACCAGTACCTGCCGACCGGCTTCAGCTGACCGGGCCGCGCCGCCAGCCCCCACCGTGCGAGTGACGAGTTCGAGGAGGAATCCGTATGGCCGGTAAGGAAGAGACGGAGACAGGTGCGCAGGCGACAGCCGGGGCCGTGTCCGGCGCGCCGCCGACGCTCGGCGTCGGCATGGTCGGATACGCGTTCATGGGAGCGGCCCACTCCCAGGGCTGGCGCACCGCGGGCCGCGTCTTCGACCTGCCGGCGCGGCCGGTCCTCGCGGCCGTCTGCGGACGCGACCGTACGGCCGTACGGGCGGCGGCGGACCAGCACGGGTGGGCCGCCGCCGAGACCGACTGGCGGGCCCTGATCGCCCGGGACGACGTGCAGATCGTCGACATCTGCACCCCGGGCGACAGCCACGCGGAGATCGCCGTCGCCGCCCTGGAGGCGGGCAAGCACGTGCTGTGCGAGAAGCCGCTGGCCAACTCGGTCGCCGAGGCCGAGACCATGACGGCCGCCGCCGGACGCGCCCGGGCCCGTGGCCAGGTGGCGATGGTCGGCTTCAACTACCGCCGGGTGCCCGCCATGACGTACGCCCGCCGGATGATCGCGGAGGGCAGGCTCGGGGCGCTGCGGCACGTACGCGTCACCTACCTCCAGGACTGGCTCGTCGACCCGGAGTTCCCGCTGACCTGGCGGCTCCAGCGGCAGCACGCGGGCTCGGGCGCGCTCGGCGACCTGGGCGCGCACATCGTGGACCTCGCGCAGTTCCTGGCGGGGGAGCCGCTGGTGGGGGTGTCCGCGCTGACCGAGACCTTCGTACGGTCCAGGCCCCTGCCCGCCGGGGCCACGGCGGGGCTCTCGGGGGCCGGGGGCGCCGAGGCGCGGCGCGGTGAGGTGACCGTCGACGACGCGGCGCTGTTCACGGGGCGCCTCGCCTCGGGGGCGCTGGCCTCCTTCGAGGCGACGCGGACGGCCGCGGGGCGCAAGAACGCGCTCAGCATCGAACTCAACGGTGAGCGCGGTTCGCTGGCCTTCGACCTGGAGCGGCTGAACGAACTGTCCTTCCACGACCACACCGAGCCGGCGGTCACCGCCGGGTTCCGCCGGATCCTGGTGACCGAGCCCGGGCACCCGTACCTGGAGGGGTGGTGGCCGCCCGGTCACGCCCTGGGGTACGAGCACACCTTCGTGCACCAGGCGCGCGATCTGGTGCACGCCATCGCCACCGGCACCGAACCGCGGCCGTCCTTCGCGGACGGGCTGCAGGTGCAGCGGGTGCTGGCGGCGGTGGAGGAGAGCGCAGAGAAGAACGCCGTCTACACACCCGTACCCCTGTAGGAGGTCGTCTCCGTATGCCACGTCCCTTCACGCTCTTCACCGGCCAGTGGGCCGACCTGCCCCTGGAAGAGGTCTGCCGGCTCGCCCGCGACTTCGGTTACGACGGGCTCGAACTCGCCTGCTGGGGCGACCACTTCGAGGTCGACAGGGCCCTGAACGAGCCCGGCTACCTCGACGGGCGCCACGCCCTGCTGGACAAGTACGGACTCACGTGCTGGGCCGTCTCCAACCACCTGGTGGGCCAGGCGGTCTGCGACGCGCCCATCGACGAGCGCCACCGGGCGATCCTGCCGGCACGGATCTGGGGCGACGGCGAGCCCGAGGGGGTGCGGCAGCGGGCCGCGGCGGAGATGGCCGACACCGCGCGCGCCGCGGCGGCCTTCGGGGTCCGTACGGTCGTCGGTTTCACCGGATCGTCGATCTGGCACCTGGTGGCGATGTTCCCGCCGGTGCCGCCGCACATGATCGAGCGGGGGTACGAGGACTTCGCCGAGCGCTGGAACCCGGTCCTGGACGTCTTCGACGCGGAGGGGGTGCGCTTCGCCCACGAGGTGCACCCCAGCGAGATCGCGTACGACTACTGGACGACGAAGCGGGCGCTGGAGGCGGTCGGGCACCGGCCGGCCTTCGGGCTGAACTTCGACCCGAGCCACTTCGTGTGGCAGGACCTGGACCCGGTCGGCTTCCTCTACGACTTCCGCGACCGGATCTACCACGTGGACTGCAAGGAGGCCCGCAAACGCCTCGACGGCCGCAACGGCCGCCTCGGCTCCCACCTGCCCTGGGGCGACCCGCGCCGCGGCTGGGACTTCGTCTCCGCCGGACACGGCGACGTCCCGTGGGAGGACGTCTTCCGGATGCTGCGCTCGATCGGGTACGAGGGACCGGTCTCGGTGGAGTGGGAAGACGCCGGCATGGACCGCCTCACCGGAGCCCCGGAAGCGCTCGCCACGCTGAAGCGCTACGACTTCGACCCGCCGTCGGCCTCGTTCGACGCCGCGTTCGGGGGCGGCGACTAGGTTTTACGCACGGGTCGCTGCCCCGGGCCCCGCTCCTCGATCACCGGAGGGGCTGAGATTGCCGCGTCGCGGCACCCTCCAGTCCCTCCGGCGCCCGAGGGCAGGTCCAGGCTGCCCGGATACGGCTTTGTCCTGCGGCGGGAGAAAGTTCAACTTACTTGCTGTGCAAGGCCTTTCCGTTCCGGACGAACGGGGCTACCGTCCCTGAGGTGTACAGGACATGAATGGGTCCGGTGTGACGGCGCACTCCGGTTCCACTTCCCGCGACAGAGAGCTTCCCCGCCCGGCGTGGTGCAGGACGAGCACCGCCCGGCCCACTCCCGGAGGACACTCGTGCACAGGAAACGGCTCAGAGCCGGATCGGCCCGAAAGACCCTCGCACTCCTCACCGGCGGCCTCCTCGCCGCCACCTCACTGACCCTCACCGCCACCGCTGCCGAAATGCCCGCACCGGACAGCGGCGCCGCCGCGTCCGCCGCGGCCGCCGCCGAGGACTTCCAGCAGGTCACCCTCGCCAAGGGCGAGCCCGAGACGGGCGAACCCATGTCGCTCGCGGTGCTCCCCGACCGCAGCGTGCTGCACACCTCGCGCGACGGCGAGCTGCGGATGACCGACAGCGCGGGCAACACCCGCGTCGTCGGCACGATCCCGGTCTACTCGCACGACGAAGAGGGCCTCCAGGGCATCGGCATCGACCCGGGGTTCAGCGAGAACCGGCAGATCTACCTCTACTACGCGCCCCCGATGGACACCCCGGCGGGCGACGCCCCCAACGAGGGCACCGCCGCCGACTTCGCGAAGTTCGACGGCGTCAACCGGCTCTCACGCTTCGTACTCAAGGCCGACGGCACCCTCGACAACGCCAGCGAGAAGAAGATCCTCGACGTACCCGCCACCCGTGGCATCTGCTGCCACGTCGGCGGCGACATCGACTTCGACGCGCAGGGCAACCTCTACCTGTCGACCGGCGACGACTCCAACCCCTTCGCCTCCGACGGCTTCACCCCCATGGACGAGCGTCCGGACCGCAACCCGGCGTACGACGCGCGCCGGACCTCGGGCAACACGAACGACCTGCGCGGGAAGATCCTCCGTATCAAGGTGAACGAGGACGGCTCGTACACGGTTCCCGAAGGCAACCTCTTCGCTCCCGGCACCGACAGGACGCGCCCCGAGATCTACGCCATGGGCTTCCGCAACCCCTTCCGCTTCAGCGTCGACCAGGCCACCGGTGTGCTGTACGTCGGTGACTACGGCCCCGACGCCGGAGCCGCCGACCCCAAGCGCGGCCCGGCGGGACAGGTCGAGTTCGCCCGCGTCACCAAGCCCGGAAACTTCGGCTGGCCCTTCTGCACCGGCAAGAACGAGGCCTATGTCGACTACGACTTCGCGACCAAGGAGTCCGGAGCGAAGTTCGACTGCGCCGCGCTCAAGAACACCTCGCCGCACAACACCGGTCTGACCGACCTGCCGCCCGCCCAGGAGGCATGGATCCCGTACGACGGCGGATCGGTCCCCGAGTTCGGCACCGGGTCCGAGTCCCCGATGGGCGGCCCCGTCTACCGGTACGACAAGGACCTCGACTCCCCGGTGAAGTTCCCCGAGGCGTACGACGGCGACTTCTTCGCGACCGAGTTCGGCCGGCGCTGGATCAAGCGCATCGAGCAGGACGCCGACGGCGCCGTACAGTCCATCAACCCCGTCCCGTGGACCGGTACCCAGGTCATGGACTCCGCCTTCGGCCCCGACGGCGCGCTCTACGTCCTCGACTACGGCACCGCATGGTTCGGCGGCGACGAGCACTCCGGCCTCTACCGCATCGAGAACGCCACCGGCGGCCACTCGCCGGTCGCGGAAGCCGCGGCGGACAGGACGTCGGGCCAGGCCCCGCTGCGCGTGAAGTTCTCGTCGGCCGGGACGACGGACTCCGACGGCGACGCCCTGAAGTACTCCTGGGCCTTCGGCGACGGCGGTACGTCGACGTCGGCCAACCCCACGTACACCTACAAGAAGAACGGCACGTACACCGCGACCGTCACCGCCAAGGACGCCACGGGGCGGACCGGATCGGCGAGCGTGCAGGTCGTCGTGGGGAACACCGCGCCCAAGGTGACCCTCGAACTGCCCGGTGACGGCCAGCTCTTCACCTTCGGCGACGAGGTGCCGTTCAGGGTGAAGGTCACCGACGCGGAGGACGGCGCGATCGACTGCTCGAAGGTCAAGGTGTCGCACTTCCTCGGCCACGACAGCCACGGCCACAAGATCACCGAGGCGTTCGGCTGCACCGGAACCATCAAGACCACCGCCGACGGCGAGCACGACCCGAACGCCAACATCTTCGGCGCGTTCGACGCGGAGTACACGGACAAGGGCGCCGGCGGCCAGGCGCCGCTGACCACCCACGACCAGGCCGTCACCCAGCCCAAGCACCGCCAGGCCGAGCACTTCTCGAAGTCTTCGGGCGTCACCGTCCTCAACAAGACGCCCGCACACGGCGGCAAGGCCGTCGGCGACATCGAGAACGGCGACTGGATCGCCTTTGAGCCCTACCGGATCGGCGACGCCACCTCCCTCACCGCGCGGATCTCGTCCGGCGGCGCGGGCGGCACGCTCGAAGTCCGCACCGGATCGCCCGACGGCAGGCTCGTCGGATCGACCGTCGTGCCGGTGACCGGCGGCTGGGAGACCTTCCAGGACGTCACCACCACCATCAAGCGGCCCCCGGCCGGGACCACCACCCTCTACCTCGTCTTCAAGGGCGGCGCCGGAGCCCTCTACGACATCGACGACTTCACCCTCTCCACGGCGAAGGGCGACGCCACACCCAAGAAGCGGATCCTCGTCTTCTCCAAGACCGCCGGCTTCCGCCACGACTCCATCGGGGCGGGCATCACGGCCCTCAAGGAGCTCGGCGCGCAGCGCGGCCTCGCCGTGGACGCCACCGAGGAGGCGAAGCAGTTCACCCCCGAGAACCTCGCCCGCTACGACGCGGTCGCCTTCCTCTCGACGACCGGTGACGTGCTGAACGCCAACCAGCAGACGGTCTTCGAGCAGTACGTCGCCGACGGCGGCGGCTACCTGGGCATCCACGCCGCCGCCGACACCGAGTACGACTGGAAGTTCTACGGCGGACTCGTCGGCGCGCACTTCCACTCGCACCCGCAGATCCAGAAGGCGACCGTGCGCGTCGAGGACCACGACCACCCCGCCACCGCACACCTGGACAGCAGCTGGCAGCGCACCGACGAGTGGTACAACTACCGCACCAACCCGCGTGAGCAGGCCCGCGTCCTGGCCACCCTCGACGAGACCACCTACACCGGCGGCACCATGAAGGGCGACCACCCGATCGCCTGGTGCCAGCCGTACGAGGGCGGACGCTCCTTCTACACCGGCGGCGGCCACACCAAGGAGTCGTACGCCGAACCGGCCTTCCGCAAGCACCTGCTGGGCGGAATGCTCTACGCCGCCGGAATCGCCAAGGCCGACTGCAAGCCCTCCAAGGGCTACCGGCCGATCTTCAACGGCGAGACCTCCGAAGGGTGGAAGCAGGCGGGTCCCGGCTCCTTCGAGATCAAGGACGACCGCACGCTGAACTCCGTCGGCGGCATGGGTCTGCTCTGGTACCAGGCCAAGGAACTCACGTCCTACTCCCTGAAGCTCGACTGGAAGATGACCGGTGACGACAACTCCGGGATCTTCGTGGGCTTCCCGGCCTCCGACGACCCGTGGTCGGCCGTCGACAAGGGGTACGAGATCCAGATCGACGCCTCGGACGCCCCGGACCGGACCACCGGATCCGTGTACGGCTTCAAGGCGGCGAACACCGCCGCACGGGACGCCGCGCTCAACCCGCCGGGGGAGTGGAACACGTACGAGATCAGGGTCGAGGGAGAACGGCTGCGCGTCTTCCTCAACGGAGCCAAGATCAACGACTTCACCAACACCGACCCCGCGCGGAGCCTGGCCCAGGGACACGTCGGCATCCAGAACCACGGTGCCGGCGACGACGTCTCGTTCCGCAACATCAAGGTCAAGGAGCTGCCGGCGGCAGACGGCTCCTAGCTCCTGGACCGGCACGACCGCCAGGACCGGTGGCGGGCGGGAGCACGCCGAGCCCCCGCCCGTCACCTTCTGGCACGCGTGTACTTCCCCATCTCTTCACCGCTCTGGCAGGGAGGCAGCCCGTGACCACCCCATCCGAAGACACAACGGCGCACACGGCACGGACCGGAGTGTGGTTCGTCGGAGCACGCGGTTCCGTCGCCACGACCGCCGTCGCGGGCTGCGCGGCGCTCACCGCGGGACTCCACACGGCGGACGGCATGGTCACCGAGACCCCGCCGTTCGCCGGGAGCGGCCTTCCGCCGCTCTCCTCCCTCGTCTTCGGCGGGCACGACACGGCGAGCTGCCCCCTGCCCAAGCGGGCCGAGGAACTGGAGGCGGGCGGCGTCCTGCCGCACGGTCTGGCCTCGGCCGTACGCAGCGAACTGGCCGCGGCGGAACGGGAGATCCGGACCGGTGGCCCGCTGCCGGGCGACACGCGCGGCGACGAGGAGCTCATCGCCGCGTTCGCCGCGGACCTGCTCGGCTTCGCACACCGGCGGCGGCTCGACCGGGTCGTCGTCGTCAACGTCGCCTCCACCGAACCCGCACCCGCGGACCACACGCTTCCGCCGAGCTCCCTCTACGCGGCGGCGGCGCTGCGGGCCGGCTGCCCGTACGTCAACTTCACCCCCTCCACCGGGCTGCGCGCCGAAGCCCTCCGAGGCGCCGTCGCGGCCAGCGGCCTTCCCCACGCGGGACGCGACGGCAAGACGGGCCAGACGCTGCTCCGTTCCGTACTCGCCCCGATGTTCATGCAGCGCGCCCTGTCCGTACGGGCATGGTCCGGCACGAACCTGCTCGGCGGCGGGGACGGTGCGGCGCTGGCCGACCCGGCCGCGGCCGCGGCCAAGAACGCGGGCAAGAACCGCGTCCTGACCGACACCCTCGGCACGCTTCCCCAGGGCGAGGTCCACATCGACGACGTACCGGTGCTCGGCGACTGGAAGACGGCCTGGGACCACATCGCCTTCGAGGGGTTCCTGGGATCACGGATGACGCTCCAGACGACGTGGCAGGGGTGCGACTCGGCGCTCGCGGCGCCCCTGGTCCTGGACCTGGCCCGGCTGCTGGCCCGCGCCCACGAGGCGGGCATCTCGGGCCCCCTGCCGGAGCTGGGCTTCTACTTCAAGGACCCGGACGGCGGCCCGGCGGCGCTGGGGGAGCAGTACGAGGCGCTCCTGGCCTTCGGGGCCCGCCTGCGGGAGGCCCGATGACGCCCACGCGCACCACCGCGTGGGCGGAACTCCTGCGCGTATCGGCGCTGTTCACCGTGGTGGGCGACGCGGTGGCGGGCGCGGCGTCCGCCGGGGTGCGCCCCAACCGGGGCACCGCGCTGGCCGTCGGGGCTTCGGTGTGCCTGTACGAGGCGGGCATGGCCCTGAACGACTGGGCGGACCGGGCCGAGGACGCGGTGGACCGCCCGCACCGCCCGATCCCCTCGGGCCGCGTCACCCCCCGGGCCGCCCTGGCGGCGTCGTGCGCGCTGACGGCGGCGGGCCTCGCCCTGGCGGCCGGGGCGGGACGGCCGGCCCTGGGGGTGGCCGTCCCGCTGGCCGCCACGGTCTGGGCGTACGACCTGCGCCTGAAGCACACCCCGGCGGCCCCCGCCGCGATGGCGGCGGCCCGGGCCCTGGACCTGCTCCTCGGCGCGACGGCCACGCGGGCGAACGGGCCCGGTCCGGCGGGGACCGGTTCTCGCGGCGCGGCCCGGTCCGGGCCGCCCCCGGGAAAACCAGCCCGTCGAGGGGGACCCTCCCCCGCTCCCGAGGCTCTGGGGGAGTCCGTGGGCCGGGGCCCGGTGCGGAGCCCCGGTGCGGGGAGCGGGCTCCGCCGGGCACGCCCCGGTCCCGCGGGGGGCGCGGCCCGCGACCTCGGTGCGCGGGACACCCTGACCGCCGCCGCGGTGCTCGGCGCGCACACCTACGCCGTCACGGCGGTCTCGCGCCGCGAGACGCAGGGCGGCTCGACGGCCGCGCCGCTCGCCGCCCTCGCGGCGACCGCCGTACTGGCCACCCTGGCCGCCCGCGAACGCCCCGGCGCCACGAGCCGCGCCCCGTACGCCCCCGCCTTTGCTGCCTCCCGCCACGGAGCGGTACGCCTCGCCACCCGCCTGGCGACCCCCGCCGCCCTCGCGGCCGCCGCCTACTTCCGTACCGCGGCCAAGCCCCTCCTCCACGCCGCGCTCAACCCCTCCCCGCCCCTCACCCAGCGCGCTGTGGGCGGTGGGATCCGGGCCATGATCCCGTTGCAGGCGGCGCTCGCGGCCCGCAGCGGCGCGGCCGGGGCCGGGGCGGCGCTCATGGGACTCGTACCCGTCGCCCGGAAGCTGTCGCGAAAGGTGAGCCCCACATGAGCCCCGTCCCCACTCCCGCCCCCACCCCCACCCCCATCCCCGCTCCCGCCCCCGTCCCCGCTCCCGTCCGCTTCGGCTACGGCACCAACGGCCTCACCGACCTCCGCCTGGACGACGCCCTCGCCCTCCTCGCCGGCCTCGGCTACGACGGTGTCGGCCTGACCCTCGACCACATGCACCTCGACCCCCTCGCCCCCGGACTCGCCGCCCGCACCGGCCAGGTCGCCCGCAGACTGTCGCGGCTGGGCCTGGGCGTGACCGTCGAGACCGGTGCGCGGTACGTCCTCGACCCGCGCCGCAAGCACGGCCCGTCCCTGCTCGACCCGGACCCCGGAGGCCGCGCCGCCCGCACCGGGCTGCTTCTCACGGCGGTACGCGTCGCCGCCGACCTGGGCGCCCACGCCGTGCACTGCTTCAGCGGCGTCACCCCGGCGGACACCCCGCCCGGCACCGCCTGGCAGCGGCTGACGGAGTCGCTCGCCCCCGTCATCGACGCCGCCGCCACCGCCGGCGTACCGCTCGCCGTCGAGCCCGAACCCGGGCACCTCCTCGCCACCCTCGCCGACTTCCACCACCTGCGCCGCGCCCTCGGCGACCCGTCCCCCCTCGGCCTGACCCTCGACATCGGCCACTGCCAGTGCCTGGAACCGTCCTCGCCCGCCGACTGCGTACGCGAGGCCGCGCCCTGGCTGCGGCACGTGCAGATCGAGGACATGCGGCGCGGCGTGCACGAACATCTGCCGTTCGGCGAGGGCGAGATCGACTTCCCGCCCGTCCTGGAGGCACTCGCGGCCACCGGCTACCAGGGCCTGACGGTCGTCGAACTGCCCCGCCACTCGCACGCCGGCCCCGACCTGGCCGCACGCTCCCTCGACTTCCTCCGCACGGCACTGCCCACCGGACAGGCCCTCCCGACAGGAGGCGCACGATGCTGACCGGGCTGACCGGGCTGACCGACGGCGCACCGCCCGCCGCCCTCCAGGCCGCACTCGAAGAACGACTCGCCGGCGCGGACCGCGCCTGGCTGCACGAGGCCCTGGCCGAAGCGGAGGCGGAGGCCGAGGCGGAAGCCGGGTCGCCCGGACCGGCGGACCGCCCCCAGTGGTCCCTACCCACCTGGGAGACCCGCTTCGCCGAAGCAGGCCGCCACTGCCACCCGGCCCAGGCCGGCCCGTCCGGCACACCCGGCCCACCCAACCCGCCCGGCCCGGGCGCCCAGGACCTGGCCGACGCCGCCCGCGTCCTCCTCCTGCACGCCGTACGGGCCGACCACGCCACCGCCACCCGGCTCTACACCCACGGCACCGCGGCCGAGCGCCGCGCGGTCCTGCTCGCGCTGCCGCACCTGAGCGACGTATCCGCCGGTTCCGCGCTCCCGCTGGTCGAGGACGCGCTGCGGACGAACGACACACGCCTGGTCGCCGCCGCGGTCGGCGGGTACGCCGCCGCCCATCTCGATCAGCACGCCTGGCGGCACGCCGTCCTCAAGTGCCTGTTCACCGGCGTCTCCGTCGGCGCCGTCGCGGACCTGGCCGGCCGGGCCGCCGGCGATGCCGAACTGGCCCGGATGCTCCGTGACTACGCCGCCGAGCGCACCGCCGCCGGCCGCCCGGTCCCGGAGGACCTGGACCGTGTCCTGGCTCTTACGGCCGCCCCCACCCAGGAGTCCTGATGCGCATCTTCGACCCCCACATCCACATGACCTCCCGCACCACCGACGACTACGAGGCGATGTACGCCGCCGGGGTGCGCGCCGTGGTCGAGCCGTCCTTCTGGCTCGGCCAGCCCCGTACCTCGCCGGCCAGCTTCTTCGACTACTTCGACGCGCTCCTCGGCTGGGAGCCCTTCCGCGCCTCCCAGTACGGCATCGCCCACCACTGCACGATCGCCCTCAACCCCAAGGAGGCGAACGACCCCCGCTGCGTGCCCGTGCTCGACGCGCTCCCCCGTTACCTCGTCAAGGACGGGGTCGTCGCGGTCGGCGAGATCGGCTACGACTCGATGACCCCCGCCGAGGACACCGCCCTGGCCGCCCAGCTCCAGCTGGCCGCCGTCCACGGGCTGCCCGCCCTCGTCCACACCCCGCACCGCGACAAGCTCGCCGGTCTGCGCCGCACCGTCGACGTCATCCGTGAATCGGACCTCCCCCCGGACCGTGTCCTCCTCGACCACCTCAACGAGACAACCGTGAAGGCCGCCGCCGACAGCGGCTGCTGGCTCGGCTTCTCCGTCTACCCCGACACCAAGATGGACGAGGAGCGCATGGTCGCGGTGATCAAGGAGTACGGCACGGAGAAGGTGCTGGTGAACTCCGCCGCGGACTGGGGGAAGAGCGACCCCCTCAAGACCCGCCGGGTCGGTGACGCCCTGCTTGCCGCGGGTTTCGGCGAGGACGACGTGGACCAGGTCCTGTGGCGCAACCCGGTCGCCTTCTACGGTCTCAGCGGCCGCCTCCAGCTCGACGTGCCCGGCGCCCCCGCACCTCTCCACGAAGGCAACTCCATCCTCCGCGGCGGGGAGTGAACGATGCGCTTCCGCCACCCGGACGGCTCCACCGTCCACCTCGCGTACTGCACCAACGTCCACCCCGCCGAGACCCTCGACGGCGTACTCGCCCAGCTCCGCGACCACTGCGAACCCGTCCGCAGACGCCTCGGCCGCGACCGCCTCGGCATCGGCCTGTGGCTCGCGAGGGACGCCGCGCGCGCCCTGACCACCGACCCGGCGGCCCTGCGCGGCCTGCGCGCCGAACTGGACCGGCGCGGCCTGGAAGTCGTCACCCTCAACGGCTTCCCGTACGAGGGGTTCGGCGCCGAAGAGGTCAAGTACCGCGTCTACAAGCCGGACTGGACCGACCCCGAGCGCCTCGCCCACACCACCGACCTCGCCCGCCTGCTCGCCGCCCTCCTGCCCGACGACGTCACCGAAGGCACCGTCTCCACCCTCCCGATCGCCTGGCGCACCCCCTTCGACACGGCCGGCGCCCAGACCGCCCGCGCAGCCCTCACCACCCTCGCCGAGCGCCTCGACGCCCTGGAGGAGCTGACGGGCAAGTCCCTCCGCATCGGCCTCGAACCGGAGCCCGGCTGCACCGTCGAGACCACCGCCGACGCCATCGGCCCGCTCACCGACCTGGCCGCCCCGCGCATCGGCGTCTGCGTCGACACCTGCCACCTCGCCACCTCCTTCGAGGACCCGGCGACCGCCCTCGGCGCGCTCACCGCCGCCGGCGTCACCCTCCCCAAGGCGCAGCTCTCCGCCGCCCTGCACGCCGAGGAACCCCACCTCCCCGAAGTGCGCGAAGCCCTCGCCGCCTTCGCGGAACCCCGTTTCCTGCACCAGACCCGCACACGCACCACCGCCGGCCTGCGCGGCACCGACGACCTCGACGAGGCCCTCACCGGCGGCGCCCTCCCCGACGGCGCCCCCTGGCGCGCCCACTTCCACGTACCCCTGCACGCCCCGCCCGCCCCGCCGCTCACCTCCACCCTCCCCGTACTCCAGGACGCGCTCACCCATCTCGTCGGCGGCCCGGAGCCGCTCACCCGCCACCTGGAGGTGGAGACGTACACCTGGCAGGCGCTCCCGCCCGAGCTGCGCCCCCGCACCCGCACCCAGCTGGCCGACGGCATCGCCGCCGAACTGACCCTCGCCCGCGACCTGCTGACCGGCCTCGGCCTCAAGGAGCTGCCATGAGCCCCGCTCCCGCCCGGAAGCCCACCCCGCTCCTGGTCCTGGACGTCGTCGGCCTCACCCCCCGGCTCCTCGACCACATGCCGCACCTCAAGGCCCTCGGGCAGTCCGGCTCCGGGGCGGCCCTCGGCACCGTCCTTCCCGCCGTCACCTGCGCCGCCCAGTCCACCTTCCTCACCGGCACCCTCCCCGCCGAGCACGGCATCGTCGGCAACGGCTGGTACTTCCGCGACATCGGCGAGGTCCTCCTCTGGCGCCAGCACAACGGGCTGGTCGAAGGCGACAAGATCTGGGACGCCGCCCGCCGCGTCCACCCCGGCTACACCGTCGCCAACATCTGCTGGTGGTACGCGATGGGCGCCGACACCGACATCACCGTCACCCCGCGCCCCGTCTACTACGCCGACGGCCGCAAGGAACCCGACTGCTACACCAGGCCCCCCGCGCTCCACGACGAACTGACCGACGAGTTCGGCACGTTCCCCCTCTTCCACTTCTGGGGTCCGGGCGCCGACATCGTCTCCTCCCGATGGATCATCGACGCCACCCGCCACATCCTCCGCACCCGCCCCGTCGACCTGGCGCTCTGCTACCTCCCCCACCTCGACTACGACCTCCAGCGGTACGGCCCCGACGACCCCCGCTCCCACCGGGCGGCCACCGACCTGGACACGGCCCTGGCGCCCCTGCTCGCCGACGCGAAGGCCGAGGGCCGCACGGTCGTCGCCCTCTCCGAGTACGGCATCACCCGCGTCAGCCGCCCCGTCGACATCAACCGGGCCCTGCGCCGCGCCGGCCTCGTCGAGGTCCACACCCAGGACGGCATGGAGTACCTCGACCCCATGACCTCCCGCGCCTTCGCCGTCGCCGACCACCAGCTCGCGCACGTCTACGTCCGCAGGCCCGAGGACATGACAGCCGTGCGCGAAGTCCTCGAGGGCGTCGACGGGATCGGTGAACTCCTCGACGACGAGGGCAAGAAGGCGCACGGCCTCGACCACCCGCGCTCCGGCGAACTGATCGCCGTGGCCGAACCCGACGCCTGGTTCACGTACTACTACTGGCTCGACGACGCGAAGGCACCCGACTTCGCCCAGCTCGTCGAGATCCACCGCAAACCCGGCTACGACCCCGTCGAGCTCTTCATGGACCCCCAGGACCCGTACGTACGCGTCAAGGCGGCCAAGGCCCTCGCCCGCAAGAAGCTCGGCATGCGCTACCGCATGGCGGTCGTACCCCTCGACCCCTCACCCGTCCGCGGCAGCCACGGCCGCCTGCCCGAGCGCGACGAGGACGGTCCGCTCATCCTGTGCTCCACCCCCCGCGCCGTCGAGGGCCGCGTCGCGGCCACCGATGTGAAAGCCCTGCTCCTTCAGCTTGCCGGACTGCACTGACCAAGGGAGTTCACCGTGAGACCCATGAGCCGCACTCCGCACGACCCCGAGCTCGCCCACCGACTCAGCCGCCGCAACGTCCTCGGCGTCGCGGCGGGCGCCACCGCGGCAGCCCTCCTCGGCATCGGCCCGGCCGCCGCCGACAGCAAGGACCGCGGCAAGGACCATGGCAAGGGCCGCCCCGTCCTGCCGCCCGGCCGCCTCGGCATCCAGCTCTACAGCCTCCGCGACAAGGTCTCCACCCTCGGCTTCGCCCCCGTCTTCGCCGAACTGGAGAAGTACGGCTACGACGAGATCGAACTCGCCGGGTACACCCAGGGGTCCGCGGGCGCCATCACCCTCGCCCAGCTCAGGCGGCTGGCCAGGGACCACGGCCTCAACCCCATCGGCAGCCACGTCAACTACTACTCGTCCGACCCCAAGGCGTACTCCTTCGCCACCAGCCTCACCCAGGTCATGGACGACGCCCAGGCCCTCGGTCTCAAGCACATCGGCACCGCGTCCGGCCCGTTCCGCTACGGCTCCACCGTCGACGGCTGGAAGCGCGCCGCCGAGGACTTCAACACCTACGGCGCGGCGGCCCGTGAGCGCGGCATGAAGTTCTACCAGCACAACCACGCCGAGGAGTTCTCCTTCGCCACCGACAAGCCGGGTGTCCGCCTCTACGACGTCCTGCTCGCCGAGACCGACCCCGACCTCGTCTACCTGGAGATGGACATCTACTGGGCGTACGCCGGCCAGTTCCGCTTCGGCAAGAGGGCGGACGGCACCCCCGCCCCCTTCGACCCGCTGAAGTACGTCCTCGACCAGCCCGAGCGCTACCCGCTGTTCCACGTCAAGGACGGCATCAAGGACGACACCGTCCGCGACGGCTACCGCATGACCGACGTCGGCGACGGCGACATCGACTACAAGAAGTTCCTGTCGGCGGTCACCAGGCACTCCCGTCGCGGCCGCACCTACCACCACTGGCAGGCCGAGCACGACAACCCCGCCGAGTCCTTCGCCTTCGCCCGCAAGTCCAGCGCGCACCTGCACTCGCTCCGCGAGGGCCGCTGCGGCGACTGACGCCCACGGCGCGGCAGGAGTGCGGGGCCCGGAATCCTCCCGGGCCCCGCACTCCGGACGGCCGCGCGCTCGCCGCCACCTCGCCCGTCGACGGCAGCCCCGTCGCGGGCCCGCCGCGCCTGGGCGCACCCACCGCCGACCGGGCGGTACGCGCCTCCCCCGACCAGCACCGCGCCTGGCGCCACGTCCCGCCGCCCGAGCGCCGCGCCCGCGTGGCCGCCGCGCTCGACGCCCTCACCGAGCACCGCGAACTGCTCGCCCTCCTCCTCGTCTGGGAGATCGGCAAACCGTGGCGCCTCGCCCAGGCCGACGTCGACCGCGCGATCGACGGCGTGCGCTGGTACGCCGACGGCATCGAGCCCATGCTCGCCCACCGCACCCGCCTCTCCGGCCCGGTCTCGAACATCGCCAGCTGGAACTACCCGATGTCCGTCCTGGTCCACGCCATGCTGGTGCAGGCCCTGGCCGGCAACGCGGTCATCGCCAAGCCCCCGACCGACGGCGGCGTCGCCTGCCTCACCCCGGCCTCGGCCCTGGCGGTCAAGGAACTGGCCGACCAGGTCGCTCGGTGACCGAGGGCCCGCGGGGCGAACGCCTCCACGGCGACTTCCCGGACTACCACCTGATGCCGTGACCCGCTAACCGATCCCCTGGTGATCGGGGAGCAGGGCGAACGCCCGCTCCGCCGCCTCCGGCACCGCCCGCTCCACGGCCTGGACGAGGAGCGTGCGGTGCCGCAGCAGCGGCTCCCTCCTGTCCTCCGGCGCCAGCAGCAACAGATCGTCGATCCCGGCGAGCAGCCGCCGGGTCACCTGAGGGCTGCCGACCGCGCACCCCCTGATCTCGGCGAACCCGAGATCCACCAGATCGGCCCACCCCGGTACGTCCTGGACCAGCCGCACCGCACCCCGGCCGTCCCGGTGGTGCACGGTCCCGAGCGGCCGCTCCACCACCGCGGCGAGGAACTGCACGATCCGGTCCAGGCACTGCACGGCGGTCGTCGGATCGTTGACGGCGGACGAGAGCGCCCGCAGCGCGATGTCGGACAGCTGCCGCAGCCCGAACCCGAGGTCCTGGTGGGAGGTGCGTTCCACCCCGACGGAGACGGTGTACCGCAGCGCCCGCCGCGACGGCGTCCCGTCACCGTGCACCGCCAGCAGGGGCGTCCCGGGCACGACGAAATCCCCGATCCGGGGGATGAGCCGCAGGACGACACCTTTCCGGCCGGCGGCCCGCACCAGCCGCGCCACGTTCACGTCCCGCAGCACACCCGCCCGCCCCCGGTGCGCGATCCGCCCGCTCTCGGCCCCGAGCGGCTCCTGATCCGCCTCCCGGCCCGCTTCCCGGCCGGGCGCCCCGGCTGCCTGCTTGCCCAGCATCCGGAACGACTCCCGGGCGACATGGTCGACGACGGGCCCGACCTGCATCAGCCGCAGCGTGGACGACACGTACGCGATGAACAGCAACAGGCTCAGTACGACCATGAGCATCACCAGAACGCTCTGTACGAGCGGCACGGTGGTCACCAGCCGCGGATCGGACGCGCTGTCGTACTGGGTCAGCACCAGCAGCGAGAACAGGAACGTCGCCAGGAACACCGTGAGCGTGAGCTTGGTGATCCGGCTCCGCACGAAGATCCGCACCACCCGGGGCGTGAACCCCCCGCTCGCCATCTGCACCGCCACCAGCGAGATGCTGAAGACCACACCGATGAAGGTCATCATCGCCGAGCTGATCGTGGTGACGATGGTCTTCGCGTCCTCGACGATCCCGATCAGATCGCCGACCTCGTCGTACGCCTTCTCGCCCTGCAAGTACGCGACGAGCTCCGCGTCGAGCTCCGACGCCGCCCACCACAGGGCGAACGCGCACACCAGCCCCAGGCCCGGCGCGAACCAGAAGGTGTCCCGCAGATGCTCACGCACCGGCGACAGGGCCCGCGGCCGCCGGTGCCCGCGCCCGCCGGATCCGTATCCGTATCCGTAAGTCACCGCCCGAACGCTACGCGTGCCCGGACGGCGACACACGGTACGCACGGCGGCGGAACGGCGGCGAGATCGATTCGAGCGGGCCACCGCAAGCCACTGACCACGGGATACGCAGGTGAAAGCCACCCTGAACCCCTGGTATTGTTTTCCATGTCGCCGCGGGAAACCGGGGCCGACCACCTGGTCCGGGTGGCGGAATGGCAGACGCGCTAGCTTGAGGTGCTAGTGCCCTTTATCGGGCGTGGGGGTTCAAGTCCCCCCTCGGACACCACCGAAATCCCCATGATCTTTCCGAGATCGTGGGGATTTTTCGTTGTATGAGGGGGCGCCCGGCGTGAGTTTGACCTCTGCGCGGATCGCGGCGCTGCCTCGGCTACGCGAGGGGCGAGTATCACGACGCGGCCCTCGTCGGACGCATCGCTCAAAATGGCGGCCGCGACACGTGGCGGGCAGATGGGTGGAACGATCTTCCACAGCGGCAGGGGTGGCGAGTAAGTGAGCGAGTACCAGTACTACGAGTTTCTGGCCGTCGACCGGCCGCTGACGAAGGGCGAGCAGGCCCAGGTGCGGGCGCTGTCCACGCGGGCTGAGATCACCGCCACGAGGTTCGTCAATGAGTACCACTTCGGAGACTTCCACGGGGACACCACCAAGATGGTCGAGCAGCTCTACGACGCACACCTGTACTTCGCGAACTGGGGCTCACGTCGTCTGCTGCTGCGTCTGCCCTCCGCGCTCCTCGCGAAGAAGGAGGTCGAGCCGTACGTGCTGGAGGAGTCCTTGACGGTCCGGACCAAGGGCGGGTACACCCTGCTGGACTTCTCGCTGAACTCGGAGGACGCCGAGGAGTGGGATTCCGGGTCGTTTTTCTCGCTGTCGGAATTCGTCGGACTGCGGGCCGAGCTCGCCGTCGGGGACCTGCGCCCGCTGTACCTGGCGTGGCTGGCGGGCCTGCGGGTGTGGGAGCTGGCTGAAGACGACGAGGAGGAGTACATCCATGAGCTGGAGCCGCAGGTACCGGCCGGGCTCGGCGAGTTGACCGGAGCGCAACGGGCGCTCACGAACTTCCTGCAGGTGGACGAGGACCTGCTGGCCGTCGCCGTGCGCACGTCCGCGCCCATGGAGCAGACGTCATCGGCAGAACAGAATGAGGCGTTGGAGGCGTTCATCGCGGCGCTGCCCGCCCGGGACAAGGACGCACTGCTGGTCGATGTCGTACGGGGAGGAGGCCACCTGGCCGGGCCGCGTCTGCTGGCCCGATTCCGTGCCGCCCACAGACCTGTGGATCCGGCAGCCGCCCGTACGCGCCGCAGCGCCGCCGAGCTCCTTGACGCCGCCCACCGGCACCGCACCAGGCGACACGAGCGGGAACAACAGGCCCGCGAGGCCGTCGAGCAGGCACGACGCCGGGCTGCCGAGAAACAGCGCGCCGCGCACCTGGACGCGATCGCTGCGGATCCCGGCGAGATCTGGCGGGAGATCGATAGCCTGATCGGGCAGAAGAAGCCCACCGCCTACGACCGGGCGGCCACCCTCCTCGCCGACCTCCGAGCCGTCACCGCGCGCAGCTCCGAGGAGCTGGCCGACTACGAGCGGCGTACCACCGCGCTCCGGGAGACCCACCGGAGCAAGCCGGCGCTCATGCGCCGCTTCGACGAGATCGGTATTCCCCGCCCCTGAACGGCGCTGCGCCCCGTCGGTCCGAAGCTGCGGACCGGATCGAGCGTACGCGGCCGTGAGCAGGGCGGCCGCCCCAAGGAACCTGCAAAGGCTCAACGCGTGGAGTGGCGCAGTGCAGCGATGCGGCGCATCGACAACGTTGTGCCGGCGGTGCCACCTGTGGGTGATCGGTGCCGGTTCGCCTTTTGTACAGTCTCCCCGGTGAGACGCAGACACAAAGCCCCGCCCCCGGCGCCCCTGCCTCAGCGTGACGGCGTCGACCCGGTGCGGCTGAGGCTGCCCGCCGATCCGGGTGGGCGGTGGGCGAGCGCGCGTGGCTACTTCGTCGAGCGCTACGCCGGCGCCATCGGGGCCGAGCAGGTCGACGCCATGTTCCGCGAGGGCCGGATCGTCGGCGAGAACGGGCCGGTCACCGCCGACGAGCCGTACGTCGCGGGGCGCCACCTCTGGTTCCACCGCCGCTTCGCCGCCGAGCGGCCGGTCCCCTTCGAGATCGGCATCGTGCACCGGGACGAGCACCTCGTCGTCGTCGACAAGCCGCACTTCCTGGCCTCCACGCCGCGCGGCAGCCACGTCATCGACACTGTTCAGGCCCGGCTGCGCCGCGATCTGAAGCTGCCCCTGCTCCAGCCGGCGCACCGACTGGACCGACTCACCGCGGGGCTGCTGCTCCTCGTCGTACGGCCACAGGACCGGGGTGCCTACCAGACGATGTTCGGCGACCGCCGGGTCCGCAAGGAGTACGAGGCGATCGCACCGTACGACCCGTCCGTGGAGCTGCCGCGCACCGTGCACAGCAGGATCGTCAAGGAGCGCGGGGTGCTCGCGGCCCGTGAGGAGCCGGGTGAGCCGAACAGCGAGAGCCGCGTCGAACTGGTCCAGGAGCGCGACGGTCTCGGCCGGTACCGCCTGCTGCCGACCACTGGCCGCACCCACCAGCTGCGCGTGCACATGAACGCCCTGGGCCTGCCCATCCTGGACGACCCGTGCTACCCCGAGGTCCTCGCCGATTCACCGGAGGACTGGCAACGCCCCTTGCAACTACTGGCCCGGGTCCTGGAGTTCACCGACCCGCTCACCGGCGCCCCGCGCCGCTTCGAGAGCGGTCTGCGACTCGCCCGGTGGCCCCGCTGAACCCTTTCTCCGATACAGCGCCCTCTGACGCAGCCCCCGGGTGGTTCAGCCTCCGGTTCAGCCCGTCAGCCCGGCTTCCGTGAAGAACGGGCTGGGCGTGCCCGACCACGACACGTACAGCCCGTCCCGCGCCCGCGTGCACACCACGAACAACAGGCAGTGGCTCTGCCCGCGAGAACGGGTTCTGGCACGACTTCCGGAGCCAGAACCGAAACCGGTGACCAAAGCCAGTCATCCCCGAGCCGTAAAGCCGAGCAGCCCGACATGATCGGCCGGACAAGTCCCAGGTGTCGAGTGCGGGCTGCGCCAGGACCACCGGGTGGGCGGCCAGCCACTCCCACAGGGCGGCCCGGTCGCCGACCGGGACGACGATCGCGGTGACCACCGAGCGGGTGTCCTCGCCGCAGCTGTCGCGGAGGGCCTGGTCGAGCCGGGTCAGGGAGAGGGCGGGGCGCGGGCCGGGGAGGCGGTCCAGGCCCAGGAGGTCGGCGACGGCGCTCCGCGCGGCCTCGTCCAGTGGTCCGGTCCGTACCCGTGCGACCGGCTGCCCGGTGGACAGCCGGTCGTGGAACGCCCGCCACAGCGGCGCCGGTCCGGGGCGGTCCAGCGGGTGCCCCGCCGCAGGACATCTCGCCGCAGGGTGTCCCGCCGGAGAGTGTTCCGCCCCGGGGTGTCTCACCGCGGCTCCTCGTCGGACCGCAGGTCCGTGCCGTCCCAGACGAAGCGGACCGTCGTGACGGCGTCGTCGTCGGGGCCGCCCCCGCCCTCGGCCCCGCCGCCCCCGCCCGTGATCAGCTGGTGCACGGCGATGCCGTCGAGTTCCCGGTAGGTGCACCACTCGTGGTCCGAGGTGAGCATCAGGTCGAGGTCGAGCGAGCACAGCAGCGCGAAGATCTGGCCCCGGTTGGCCGCGTCCACGCCGACGAACACCTCGTCCAGCAGGATCAGCCGGGGCGCCCGCGGCACCGCCTGGTAGTGCGCCGCCACGGCGGCGAACAGCGGCAGGTGCAGGGCGATGGCCTTCTCCCCGCCCGACAGCGCGCCGTGCAGCTTCTTCGTCAGCAGCTGCCACCCCTGCCCGTTCGCACGGTCCAGCTTCACCACGAACCGGTGCCACGCGGTGTAGTCCAGCACCCGCGTCAGCTGCTCCTCCCAGTTCCTCGCCGTGTCGGACGCCTTGGCCTCCTCGACGCGGTCGCGGAAGAAGCGGTGCAGCGCCTCGCGGTCGCCGTCCGACATCCGCGCCGGATCCTTCAGCAGCAGGTCGCGGGCGGCCCTGGTGCCGGGCGGCAGCGCCGGATCGACCTGCCACACCAGGCGCACCGCGACCCGGGAGGCGGTACGCACCCGCTCCAGGCGGGAGTTCATCGCGTCGACCAGCTCGTTGGCCTGGCGGATACGGGCCGCCAGGTGGCGCCGGGTGTTGCCCGTGAGCGTACGGTCGAAGAGTTCGCGCTCGTCGGCGGTGATCTCCTCCTGGCTGCGGTCCCGCTCGGCCGTCAGGGAGGCCAGCAGCCCGGCGGCGCCCATCCGCATGCCGTCCGTCGCCGCCGAGAACACCTGGACGTCGTCGTCCGACTCCAGCGAGAGATCGGCCCGCTCGCCCAGCGCCTGCCGGCTGATGTGGACGGTCTCGGCGAGACGGCCCAGGGCGTCCGCGATGTTCTTCGGCTCGTACGGCACGGACGGCCACAGTGCCCCGATCGTGCGGGCCGCCTCCAGGGTGGACGTGATCTCCTCGTCGGCCCGCACGTTCCCCGCCGCCGCCGCCGCCGCCGCCGCCTCCGCTCCCGCGTCGACGGCGAAGCCCAGCCGCAGATGGCGGCGGAAGCGGTCCGCGGCCGCGTCGCGCGCGGTCACCGCCGCGTCCCGCCGCGCCGCGGCCGTGGCCCGCTCGCTGTCCAGCGAGCCGATACGGCCCGCGGCCTTCAGCAGCAGAGCGTTCAGGTCGCGCAGGCCGGACAGGGCGGTGCGGTGCGAGGCGCGCAGCTCCTCGATGCGGGCGAGCACCTCCTCGTACTCCGCACCGACGGTGTGCTCGATCTCCTCCAGCCGGGCCTCCAGCGCGCGGGCGCCCGACTCCGAGCGGCCCGCCTCGGCCTCCAGCCCCCGGGCGGCCTCGCCTGACCGCTCGGCGCGGGCCTTCGCCTCCTCCGCCGTACGCCGCTCCGACGCCAGCTGGAGGTGGGCGAAGAACCACTGGTCGGCGGTGTCCCGCAGCCTCTGGACCGTCTCGGCCACCGCGTCCAGCGCCGACGGATCGGCCGGCAGCCCGTGCTCGGCCGCCGTGCGGTCGAGCAGGGCCCGGGTGGTCTGCGCCGCGCTCTCGCACCGGCTCAGCCGCGCGACGGCGGACCGTACGGCGTCGTTCCGGGCGGCGGCGTCGGCCTGCGCCCGGTCGAGATCGCGCTCCGCCGCGACGACCGCCCGGTGGTCGGGGCGCGAGCGCCGGTCGGCCTCCAGGGCGGCGCGGCGGCCGGCGAGAGCGGTGAGGGCGGTGTCCAGTCCGGTGATCTCGTGGTCCAGGGCGGTCAGCTGCGCCGCCTGCCGGGCCAGCCGCTGCTCGCGGGCGCGGGCGCGCGCGGACGCGCCGATGTGGGCGGCCTCCGCCTTGGCCCAGCTCCCTGTCGTGCTCGCCAGCCGCCAGGTGCCGTCCCCGCCGATCGCGGCGCCGTGCGCCTGCGGCAGGGTGTCGTCGTACGCGATGCCGGACAGCAGCCGGCCGATGCGTTCCGCCGCGACCGGCGCCCCCGGCTCCGGCCGCAGCACCTCGGCCAGGGACCGGCCCGGGGCGGGCACCGACCAGTCGGCCTCGGCGAAGGTGTCGTGGCCGAGGGCGAACGCACCGCCGTACGGGGCGACCCAGGCGTCCAGCAGACCACTCGCCTCCAGCGCGGCCTCGACCGCCGCGCGTGTGCCGGCCGGCACCTCGTCGCGGAAGGCCACCAGCTTCCACAGCGGGGCGCCCATCAGCCGGGAACGGTCGGCCGTACGGAACGGCGGGGGCGGGGGCGGCAGTTCGGCTGTCTGCTCCAGCGCCCCGGCCTCGGCGGCCAGTGTCTCGCGCTGCGCCCGCAGGGCCGCGCGGCGGGAGGTGGCGGTGGTCTCCGCGGCGGTCAGGGCGTGCTCGACCGCGCGGACGGCCGCGGCGGTCAGCTCCAGCACCCCGGGTTCGTCCGTCGCGTGGGCGGCCAGCTCCTCCACGGCGCCGCCGTCGAAGGCGAGCTCCGCGCACTGCCGGGCCCAGACGCGCAGCCGCTCGGCCTGGGCCGCGGCCGCCTGCTCGTACTGCGCCGTCCGCTGCGCGCGCCGCTCCGAGGCGGCGGCCAGGTCGGCCCGGCACTCCTCCAGCCGCTCCTCGGCCGTCGTGCGTTCGCCGGTCGCGGCCCGGTGCGCGGACAGCGCCCCGCGCACCTCCTCGACCTGGCTCCGCCGCCCCCGCACCGCACCGTGCAGGATCTGCCGGGCCCGGTCCGCGGATCCCGCCGCGAGCAGGGCGGCCACCTCCGTGCAGGACGCCGTCATTCCGGCGCTCCGGGCGACCTGCCAGGTGTCGCTCTCGGCGCTGCGGACCTTCTCCTCCTGGGCGTCGGCCGCCTCCTGGGCCCGCGCCCGGCGCAGGGCGTCCTGGCCGGCCGTTTCACGGGCCGCGTCCGCCTTGGCCCGCCGCTCCCGCGCGTCCCGGCGGGCGTCGGCCGCCTGCTGCCGCAGCCGGTCGAGGTCGCGGCCCTGGCGGTAGGCGTCGGACTCCGTGAGGCCCTCGATCCTGGAGGCCAGCTCCTCGGCGAGCGCCTCGGTCTCGGCGTGCTCCGTCTCGGCCCGCCCCCGCTCCTCGACGGCCGCCCGGTACGCCTCCTCGCTCTCCCGGGCCGCGTGGGCGCGGTGGTCCATCTCGGTCGTCGCCGAGATCACGGCGGCGGCGCCGGAGCGGAGCACCCGCTGGGCGTACGCGCGTTGCCGGGCGCCGAGGGCCTGCGCCGCCCGCACCTCGTCCTCCAGCCGGGACAGGTGCTCGCGCCGCCGGTCGAGCCGCTCGAAGCCGTCGGCCAGCTCGGAGATCTCGCCCCGGTCGAGCGGGGGCAGGGCGCGGGAGAGCAGCTCGGACAGGAGCGAGGGGTCCAGGCGCTGGGACAGCTTCGGCGTGCGCAATTGCAGCAGCGCGGTGATGAGCGCGTCGTAGCGCTGCTCGTTCAGTCCAGGGAAGAGGGTCTGCCGTACGGTGTCGCGGTACTCGGAGGCCGAGGCGTGCACCTCGCCCTGCCCGGCCAGGGCCTGCGCGAGGGCGGCCCTGGTCAGCGGCCGGCCCGCGTCGTTGACCAGGCCGAAGCCGCCGGGGACGCCGATACGGCGGCGGGTGGTGAAGAAGTCGGCGGTCACCGACGTGGTCCGCTCGCCGGCCTGGAGCCGTGCCCCGACGGTGAACCAGGCGTCGCCGCCGCCGTCCGGGTCCTCCCCTTGCCCTTGCCCCTGCTCCTGTCCGGTGCGGAACTCCAGCCAGACGTACCCCACCCGGGTGAGGCCGGTGGCGCCCTCGCCCATCAGGTTCCAGTGCATGGTGCGCTCGGAGCCGCCGAAGGTGGACAGCCGGTGGGGGCGCAGGCTCGCGTCGAAGAGGAACGGCAGCAGCACCTCCAGGGCCTTGGACTTGCCCGTGCCGTTCGGGCCGCGCAGGAGCAGACGGCCGTGGTGGAAGGTGAAGACCTCGTCGTAGTAGCGCCAGACGTTGAGCACGCCCGCGCGGGCCGGCTGCCAGCGGGGGGTGCGGCCGCGTGCTCCGGAGCCTTCGGAGTCCGCGGAGGCGCGGCGGGGGAGTGCGGTGACCGTCATGCGGGGGGTTCTTCCTTGAGAGTGGCACCGGTGATCCGGTAGCGGGCGGCGGCGGGCCGGGGGACGACGCGGCCGCCCTCGCTGCGTACCAGACCGAATTCGGCCAGGACCTGTACGGCGTCCGAGGCCAGGGCCGAGGCCCCGTCCTCCGTGCGGTACGCCTTGCCCCAGCGGGGGAAACGCCCCAGCAGGCTCTTTGCCTCGGCGGCCAGTTGCTCGGGCGTGCACCCGGCGGGCGAGGCGATGAGCGTGTCGAGGAGCAGCAGGGCGGCGACCTTGGCGTGGCTCGCGTCGTCGGGGAACTTGCTGTCGGTGGCGATGGCGTCCGGGTCGACCAGCAGGAACCCTTCGGCGCGCTCCTCCAGCACGAACCCCGCCTGCTCCGCGGCGCGCCGCAGGATCTGGCGGCCGGTGGGGGAGGTGAGGTAGCGGAGCTGGGCTCCGGTCAGGTCGTCCCGGTGCAGGACGGGGTCGTCGAACAGGCGGCGCAGCACCGAGTGCCGCAGCCACAGATCGCGCTGTACGGGCGAGGCGTGGGCTTCCGGGGCGCCGGTCTCCGGATCGTCCGGGTCCTCCGCGTCCTCCGGGTCCTCCCAGGTCCCCGAAGCCTCCGTGGCGTCCGGTGCGTCCGTGGCCTCAGTGGCCGCGGGTCCGTACCGCCGTTCCCGCACCAGACCGGTCAGCAGTGCCTCGAACCCGCCGGGTGTCCCGGCGGCCGGGACGGCGAGACGGGAAGGACCGCACGGCGCGGCGAGCAGCCGCCTCAGCACGGTGGCGTCCACCCGGTAGAGCACCTTCGCCTCGGCCGAGTCGGCGAAGCTGTCCGTCGTCCCGTCGACGGTCTGCAGGGCGCCGTACGACTCCAGCAGCCGCAGTACGTCGACGAACGCCACGCGCTGCGCACGCTGCGCGGTGTCGAAGGCGGGCAGCGCCTCGTCCGCGGCCGACGCCTGGACCACCCGGTCGGCCAGCAGCCCGATGGTGGTGACCGGCACGGAGAGCAGCTCGGCGGCGGTGACGCAGAGCAGGACGTACCGCCGCCGGTCGAAGGGGGCGCGTCCCGGGCGGGTCCGCCGGGCGGGCCGCGTCGCGTCCGCGTCCGCGTCCGCCCGGACCTTCAGCAGCCGGGCGTAACCCAGCCGCGGTTCGACGACCAGCGTCCAGCCGCAGTGGTAGTCGAACCAGTGGATCAGCGGGTCCCGGCGCCGGCGCACCAGGTCGAAGGCCGCCGGGTCGGAGCGTTCGGTGAGCAGCGGGCGGGCCAGCAGTGTCCGGATGCAGCGGGCCAGCTCCTCCCGTTCGGCGACGACCAGCTGATTGGCGAAGTTGCTCATCCGGTCGCCTCCTCCAGGGTCGCTTCGGCCGGAACCGTCCCGGCCGTGTGTACTTCGACGACGAAATCGGGTCCGGTCAGCGTGCCGCGCGGTGTACGCAGTACGGCCGGGGCGGCGCCGGCGGCGGGTGGCCGCAGGACCACCTCCACCCGGCCGTCGCCGGTCACGGCCCGGCGTACCCCCGTGGAGTCCGGGCGGACGGCCAGGGCGCGGCCGAGCAGATCCATCAGCCGCTCGAAGACCTCGTGGTCCAGCGCGCCGAAGTGCGAGAGCCGCACCGGCGCCTGAGTGCGCAGCAGACTCCAGGCGGCCTCCAGCTCGGCGCGCTCCGCCCGTGCCCGCTCGGCTCTCGCCGCCTTGAGTTCCGCCACGTCGCGCACCCGGCCGGTGCGGGTGAAACGCTCCGTACGGCCACTGGTGCGCAGCAGCGCGGACACCTCGACCGGCGGGGCGTCGCGCCAGCTCTCGGTGGCCGCCGTCAACTCGGGGTCGGTGTGCGCGAGATGGGCGTGGCGGGACGGACCGAGCCCGAACGCCGTCGACCACAGCCGGTGCAGGTCGTGGTCGGTGGGCGCGGCGGCGAACCAGCGCGCCAGCTCCCTGAAGTCCTGCACGGCACCGGTGGAGCGGCGCCGCGACTCGGTGATCCTGTCGAGCACCTGGAGCAGGGTGACGATGGCGCGGCGCGCCACATGGTGCAGCTGCTCCACCCGGGCGGGCGAACCGTCGGCCGGCAGGAACCAGGCACGCAGCCCCTCCCAGCGGGCGCGGCGGCGCGCGAGCCACTCGATGGCCGGGTCGGCGCCGCCGGACGGCGGAAGCTCGGCGCCGCGCAGCGCCCGCCGCCACAGCGTTTCCGGGCCGCGGTCCTCGATCCGGGCGACGGCCGCCGCGACGGCGTGGGCCCGTTGGTCGAGGTTGGTGAGGAACTCCTGGAGGTAGGCCACGGTGGCGCCCTTGACCTCGTGGAACGTCGACAGCTCGGCGCCGTCGGTGCGCAGCAGCCGCTGCAGCTCCCCGTTGAACTGCTTGGTGTTGCCGCGCAGCGCGTCGAGGTGCCCTTCCAGTTCCTGAAGGGTGCTGAAGACCCGCCGGTCGCCGGAGCCGGTGTCCGCCAGCAGACGGTCCAGCTCCGCGATCCGGTCCGCGATCGCGTCCAGCACGGCGGTCTGGAGGGCGCCGGTCGACGCGAGGACGGTGAGAGCGTGCTGCACGCCGGCGAACGCCGCCTCGCCGCGCCGGGTCAGGGAGTACTGGAGGTTGCGGCGCTCGTACTCCTGCGCGGTGCGGTAGTTCTCCGCGTGGTCCTGGATCACGTCCAGCAACTGCCACTCCCGCAGCTGCTTCAGAGCCTGGGTCAGATCGTCGTCGGTCAGCGCGTCGAACCAGCCGACGCCGCGCAGCCGCTCCCGTACGTCGTCCAGTCCGAGCGCCGTCACCAGCCGCTCGTTCGCGTCGCCGAAGGCCTGGAGGATCGCGGAGTGCAGCGGCGCCCGGTCGCCGGTGGTGAACCGGAACATGTCGGCCGGGACCCGGTGCGTCCCTCCTGCCGTCACAGCGCCGCTCCGTGATCGACGGTCTGTGCCACCCGGGCGGCGGAGAGCCGGTCGGGCCGGGCATGGCGTTCCTTCGCCACAGCGAGCAGCACCGCCCGGAGCGCTTCCCTGGAACTGCCGCGCGTCTTCATGGCGTGGCAGTTCGGACACAGGGCGACCATCTGGGAAGGGTGGTCGTCTCCGCCGAGAGCGAGGTCCTGAACATGATCGACTTCAAGCAAGGGGCCTCCGGACACCGTGACGTCGGCAGGCTGCCCGGTACAGCCGGGATTCTCGCACCGGCCTTCACTGCGGACGAGAACGGCCCGGCGGGCCACGCCCGACCGGTAGGGAGCGGCAGAAGCGCGGACGGGCTGCCGCCGCCCGGGCTCGCCTGCGCGGCGGTCGAGGTGGTTGCACAGCCGCTCGTACCGGGCGGCGGCGGTGAGGGAGGCGAGCGGAGACGAATTGCTCGCGCCGGCAGGGCCGGAACCGCCGACCGCCTCGTCTTCGCCGAGCCCGACTTCGCTCAGGAGCCCGCTGGGGTCCAGCCCGTCGAAGTACGTGGTGAGAATCGCGTCGACCACCATCAGGCGTGCGTCACCCGAGTCCCGCACGAGGTCGTGGAACGGTTCGACGAGTCCGCCGCCGGGCCGGTGTTCGGAGAACCAGCGCCGGAGCGCCGCGTCGCCGTGGGCCTTGGGCACGGGGCCCGTATGACCCTCCAGCTCCCAGAGCCCGGCGTGGAAGAGCGCCGCGACGGGGTAGTCGGGCCGGGGACGTTCGCCGTGTACGCCGTGCCGGACGAGCAGGCCCCGGAGCGCGTCGTCGGTCTCGGACCAGGGCAGGAGACGGCTTTGCCGGTGTCGGGCGCGTCCGACGGCCCAGAGCAGGGTGATCGGCTGATACAGGGCGGGCCGGCCCGCCACACGATGCACTCTGAGCTTCTCTATACGGCCGACCAGGTGCTCGACCGAGATGCCGTCCTCGCCGTGCGCGGGCTGTGAGGACAGCTCCACCACCTCGAAACCACACCTCCTCAGCACGGCCACCGCGTGGGCTTCGCCGCCGGAGAAGTCGCGGGCGGCGAGTGCGGTACGGCCGGGCAGGTAGCCGTGCGCGACTCCGACGATCGCCTTCGAGTCGTACTGCCTGCCGTTGTGCGCCAGCAGGTACCGGCGTGCCGGGCGGAAGCGGCCGTGGAGGAAGGACTCCCGCCCCATGCGGTCGAACTCTTCGATCGCGCACAGGATCTCGGTGGTGGTTATGTCCGTCAGCGCCATGCGTTGAACAGTAGACGGCGCCGCTGACAGGGGGAATCTACGCCTGGGCGGCGAAGCGCACGAAGTCGGTCCACGAGGGCCCCGCCACCGTGAGCTGCGCACTGGCCGGGTCCTTGGAATCGCGGACGTGAACGGCACCGGCGCGCACCGCGACCTCCACGCATTCGCCGCCTTCGTTGCTGCTGTAGCTGCTCTTGGACCAAGCGAGTTCTTCCGTGCCGTGTGCGTCGGTGTTCATCGCTCTCCCTGCAAGCTCTCAATCAAGGCCAAGGACTCACGTGGTGTGAGGGCCTGAGACCGGATACTGCCGTACCGTGCAGCCAGAATGCGAACTTCCTCAGCGTCGGTGATCAGCTGGCTGGAGTTCTGGACCTCCAGGTACGCCACCTGTGCTTTGCCTTTCGGGGTCAGCAGAATGAACGGGCCACCCATGCCGGCGTGTTCACGCCGGTCCGTCGGCATCACCTGCAGTTCCATGCTGCGCAGAGCACCGAGCCGGAGCAGCGCTTCCAACTGTCCTGCGTGTGTGGCCCAGTCGCCGATGGGCCGTCGAAGGACGGCTTCCTCGACGACGCAACTCACCATCGGAACCGGCCAAGTGGTCAGAATCTCCTGCCGAGCGAGCCGTGCGGCCACCCGCTGCTCGATCGTCTCCTCGTCCAGAAGCGGCTTCCGCATGATGTAGAGAGCACGCGCGTGCTCCTCGGTCTGCAGCAGGCCCGGAATCGTGTGGTTGCTGTAGTAGCAGAGCTCGACAGCCTGGCGCTCCAGCCGCGCATAGTCCCGGAACCAGGCCGGATGCCGCACCCGTGCCCGCGCTTTCGCCCGTACGACGTCCTCCTCCGCAGCTCGCAGCAACCCGCCCGCACCGAGAACGCCGTCCGCCGCCCGCAGGAACTCCGGCTGCGGTGTCCGCCTGCCGCGTTCCAGGGAGGAGATCAGGTCCTCCCCGTATCCGAGGCGTTCGCCCAGCTCCCGCTGTGTCCAGCCCGCCCGCTCCCGCAGCAGCCGCACCTGGCGGCCGATCGTCCGGAACAGGTCCCCGCCACTGTCCCCGTCGTCCCCGTACTCCTCGTCGGCGGGCTCGGGGCCGGGCCGCAGCCGGTCGTCCCCCGTCTCCGCATCCCGGCTTTCCACCACTGCCCGCGCATCCGCTGCCGCCATCGCGTCCACCGTCCGACCCGCCCCGACCAACCCTCGCCCCGACCGGTACGCCGGCCCGCCGTACCGCCCGCTGTCGTCACCAGAATACGAGCGATCGCACACACACAGTGAACAAAGGACGAAGATCACCCCCACGTGCACCGTCGGCCCACCCGGGCCCGACCGGTGGTACGCGCGGTGCTCCACGCCGGTACGCGTGCCTCCCGTACCACCCCGCGCCCTGGCCGGGGGTTCCCCGGTCCGGCCACGCTGAGCTGCATGAACTCCGAGATCACCACGGCTCGAACGGCCGTCTCCGCCCAGCGGTTCACGCAACTGCTCAGTGCCACCCGACGCGGCGCCCGCCTCGCGCGGCTGCTTGCCGTCCAGCAGCTCGACGCGTGGGGGTGGCCGCCGGACAACGACTGCGTACGGGCCGCCGAGCTGGTCGTCGCGGAGCTCGCCGCGAACGCCGTCCTGCACGGCCGCGTGCCCGGACGTGGTTTCCGGCTGGGACTCACCCTTGTGCCGGTCACGCCCAGGGCGTCCGTACTGCGGATCGACGTCACGGACCCCCGTGGTGATCTCCTGCCGCCTTCCGGGACCGTTCCCGCCGATGTCCCCGCCGACGGCGACGGCGACGACGCGCAGGGCCGGGGACTCCTCCTCGTCTCCGCCCTCTCCGTCAACTGGGGCTTCGTCCCCGAACCGGCCGGTGCGAAGACCGCCTGGGCGGTCGTGGGGCTGGTCGGCTGACCGCACGTTCACGGGGGCCGGGTCCGGCGCGGTGAGTCGCTCATCTGAGCGGCAATCGGTCACGATCCGGTCTCGCTGTGGGGTGGAGGTATTGCTTCCGGTGCGTGTAATCGTTTCCAATCAGCCATGTAATCGATTCCATGGGGTCGGGCCCTGACCGCGGCCCCCGGAACCGAGGTTCACCGAAACCACAAGGAGGTGGTCCGGCAGTGGCGAGCATCAAAGATGTCGCGGCCGAGGCGGGAGTGTCCGTCGCCACGGTCTCGCGCGTCCTCAACAGCCACCCGTCCGTCAGCCCCGACGCGCGGGCCCGCGTCCTCGCCGCCGTCGACGCGCTCGGCTACCGGCCCAACGCCGTGGCCCGGTCGCTGCGCACCGACCAGACGCGCACCCTCGGGCTCGTCATCAGCGACGTGCTCAACCCGTACTTCACCGCGCTCGCCCGCTCCGTCGAGGAGGCGGCGCGCGCGCTCGGCTACAGCGTCATCATCGGAAACGCCGACGAGCGGCCCGAGTTGCAGGACCACCACGTCCGTACGCTCCTCGACCGCCGGATCGACGGGCTCCTCGTGTCGCCCACCGACGGCGGCTCCCCGCAGATACTCGACGCCGCGCGCGGCGGTACCCCCATGGTCTTCGTCGACCGCTGGATTCCGGGTGTGGACGTGCCCGTCGTGCGCGCCGACGGCTGCCCCGCCGTACGCGACCTCGTCGGCCACCTCCACCGCCTCGGCCACCGCAGGCTGGCGATCATCGCCGGGCCCGCGGCCACCACCACCGGCAGCGAGCGCGTCGAGGCGTTCCGTGAGGCGCTGCGCGAGCACGGACTGCCGCTGCCCGACGCCTACATCGGCCAGGGCGACTTCCAGGCGGCCAGCGGACGGCGCGCCACCGCGCGCTTCCTCTCCCTGCCCGAGCCGCCCGACGTCGTCTTCGCCGCCGACAACCTGATGGCGCTCGGCGCGCTGGACGCGATCCGCGAGCGCGGTCTGCGGGTCCCGCAGGACATCGGGCTCGCCGCCTTCGACGACATCCCGTGGTTCGTCCACACCGATCCGCCGATCACGGCGATCGCCCAGCCGACCGGCGAGCTGGGCCGGGCCGCCGTACGGGCCCTGGTCGACCTCATCGAGGGCCGGCCGCCGCAGTCCGTCACGCTTCCCGCCCGGCTCGTCGTACGCCGGTCCTGCGGCGAGGAGCGGTCTTCGCATTCTCCGCACGAGAGCCAGAGGAGCAACCTGTGAGCAGCCCAGGCGAGTTGCTGCGCATCGAAGGCATACGCAAGACCTTCCCCGGTGTGGTCGCGCTCGACTCCGTCGACTTCGACCTGCGGCGCGGCGAGGTGCACGTCCTGCTCGGCGAGAACGGGGCGGGCAAGAGCACGCTGATCAAGATGCTGTCCGGCGCCTACCGCCCGGACAGCGGACGGGTCCTGGTCGACGGGCGCGAGGTCCGCATCCACGGGGCGCAGGACGCCGAGCGGCTCGGCATCGCCACCATCTACCAGGAGTTCAACCTGGTGCCCGAGCTCACCGTCGCCGAGAACATCTTCCTCGGCCGCCAGCCCCGGCGCTTCGGGATGATCGACCGCAGGCGGATGGAGGCCGACGCGGAGGAGCTGCTGAAGCGGGTCGGCGTGCGGGTCTCGCCGAGGGCCAAGGTGCGCGAACTGGGCATCGCCCGGCTCCAGATGGTGGAGATCGCCAAGGCGCTGAGCCTGGACGCGCGCGTCCTGATCATGGACGAGCCGACCGCCGTACTGACCAGCGAGGAAGTGGACAAGCTCTTCCGGATCGTGCGGCAGCTGCGCGAGGACGGGGTGGGCATCGTCTTCATCACGCACCACCTGGAGGAGATCGCGGCCCTCGGCGACCGCGTCACCGTCCTGCGCGACGGCCGCAGCATCGACCAGGTGCCCGCCTCCACGCCCGAGGACGAGCTCGTACGGCTGATGGTCGGGCGCAGCATCGAGCAGCAGTACCCGCGCGAACGCCCGGAAACGGGAGAGCCGCTGCTCTCCGTGCGCGGGCTGACCCGCGACGGTGTGTTCCACGACGTCGGCTTCGACGTGCACGCCGGTGAGGTCGTCGGACTCGCCGGGCTCGTCGGCGCCGGACGCACCGAGGTCGTACGCGCCGTCTTCGGCGCCGACCCCTACGACGCCGGGAGCGTCGAGGTGCGTGGCGAGCGGCTGGCCAAGGGCGACGTGAACGCCGCCATGGGCGCCGGGATCGGCCTCGTGCCCGAGGACCGCAAGGGCCAGGGCCTGGTGCTCGACGCCTCCGTGGAGGAGAACCTCGGCCTGGTCACGCTGCGTTCGGCCACCCGCGCCGGCCTCGTGGACCTCAAGGGGCAGCGCACGGCCGCCGCCCGGATCGCCGAACAGCTCGGCGTACGGATGGCGGGACTCGGCCAGCACGTCCGCACCCTCTCCGGCGGCAACCAGCAGAAGGTCGTCATCGGGAAGTGGCTGCTCGCCGACACGAGGGTGCTGATCCTCGACGAGCCGACCCGTGGCATCGACGTCGGCGCCAAGGTCGAGATCTACCAGCTGATCAACGAACTGACCGCCTCCGGGCACGCCGTCCTGATGATCTCCAGCGACCTGCCCGAGGTCCTCGGCATGAGCGACCGGGTGCTGGTCATGGCCCAGGGCCGGATCGCCGGCGAACTCCCGGCACGCGTTGCGACCCAGGACGCGGTGATGGCGCTCGCCGTCGGCGCCCCGGCGGCCGGCGCCCCGAACCCGAACGCAGCGAAGAACGAAGTGGAGGGCCCCCGTGGCCACTGACACGCTCAAGAGCAACACGGGCGCGAGCGCCGCGAGTACGGTCCGCCGCGTCCTGCTCGACAACGGCGCGCTGAGCGCCCTGGTGGTCCTGGTGGCGGCGATGTCGCTGCTCTCCGGCGACTTCCTCACCACCCAGAACCTGCTCAACGTGGGAGTGCAGGCCGCCGTCACCGCGATCCTCGCGTTCGGCGTCACCTTCGTCATCGTCTCGGCGGGCATCGACCTGTCCGTCGGGTCGGTGGCGGCGCTCTCGGCGACCGTGCTCGCCTGGACGGCCACGTCCGAGGGCGTCCCGGTGTGGATCGCGGTGATCCTCGCCGTCGCCACGGGCATCGCCTGCGGCCTCGTCAACGGCGCCCTCGTCTCGTACGGCAAACTCCCGCCGTTCATCGCCACGCTGGCCATGCTCTCGATCGGCCGCGGACTGTCCCTGGTCATCTCGCAGGGCAGCCCGATCGCCTTCCCCGAGTCGGTGTCGGTGCTGGGCGACACACTCGGCGGCCGGCTTCCGGTGCCGGTCCTCGTGATGGCCGTGATGGGACTCGTGACCGCGCTCGTCCTCGGCCGTACGTACATCGGACGCTCGATGTACGCGATCGGCGGCAACGAGGAAGCGGCCCGGCTCTCCGGACTGCGCGTCAAGCGGCAGAAGCTCGTCATCTACGCCCTGTCCGGCCTCTTCGCCGCCGTCGCGGGCATCGTCCTGGCCTCCCGCCTGGTCTCCGCGCAGCCGCAGGCCGCGCAGGGGTACGAACTCGACGCGATCGCCGCGGTCGTCATCGGCGGCGCCAGCCTGGCGGGCGGCGTCGGCAAGGCGTCCGGCACGCTGATCGGCGCGCTCATACTCGCCGTGCTCCGCAACGGCCTCAACCTGCTGTCCGTCTCGGCCTTCTGGCAGCAGGTCGTCATCGGTGTCGTGATCGCGCTCGCGGTCCTGCTGGACACGCTGCGGCGCCGGGCCGGCGGCGGATCGGCGGCCCCCGCGGCCTCGTCCGGGGCCGGTGCGTCCGGGTCCGGCCGCAAGGGCGCGGTGAAACTCGCGGTCGCCGCCGTGTGCGTGGCCGCCGTCGTCGGTGCCGTGTCGTTCTTCAACTCCGGCTCCACCGGTACGGCCACCAAGGTCAGCATGTCGCTCTCCACCCTCAACAACCCCTTCTTCGTACAGATGAAGGAGGGCGCGCAGGCGGAGGCCGGGAAGGCGGGCATCGACCTCACGGTGACGGACGCGCAGAACGACGCCTCCCAGCAGGCCAACCAGCTCCAGAACTTCACCGGCGAGGGCGTGAAGTCGATCATCGTCAATCCGGTCGACTCCGACGCGGCGGGCCCCGCCGTGCGGGCGGCCAACAAGGCCGGCATCCCGGTGGTCGCCGCCGACCGTGGCGTCAACAAGGCGGACACCGCCACGCTCGTCGCCTCCGACAACGTCGCGGGCGGCAGGCTCGCGGCGAAGGCACTGGCCGAGAAGCTCGGCGGCAAGGGCGAGATCGTCGTCCTCCAGGGCACGGCGGGCACCTCCGCCAGCCGCGAGCGCGGCAAGGGCTTCGCCGAGGGGCTCCGGGCGTACCCGGGAATCAAGGTGGTCGCCACCCAGCCGGCCGACTTCGACCGCACCAAGGGCCTGGACGTCATGACCAACCTGCTCCAGTCCCACCCCAGGATCACCGGCGTCTTCGCCGAGAACGACGAGATGGCGCTCGGCGCGGCCAAGGCGCTCGGCGGCAGGGCGGGCAAGTCCGTGGACGTCGTCGGGTTCGACGGGACGCCGGACGGTCTCAAGGCGGTCGAGGCCGGCACGCTCTACGCTTCCGTGGCCCAGCAGCCCAGGGAACTCGGGAAGATCGCCGTCCGGAACGCGGTCGAGGCCGCGCGGGGCAAGAAGATCGACAGCATGGTCAAGGTGCCGGTCAAGGTCGTGACGGAGAAGAACGTCGCCGACTTCTCATGACGGTGACGGTGACGTCGTCCGCGATCGTGACCGCGACGAACAGCGAAAGCAGGAGAGCATGAACGACTACGACCTGCTGGTCGTGGGGTCGGCCAACGCCGACCTGGTGATCGGCGTCGAGCGCCGCCCCGCGCCCGGTGAGACCGTGCTCGGCTCCGACCTGGCCGTCCACCCCGGCGGCAAGGGCGCCAACCAGGCCGTCGCCGCCGCCCGCCTCGGTGCCAGGACCGCGCTGCTCGCCCGGGTCGGCGACGACGCCCACGGGCGGCTGCTGCTGGAATCGCAGCGCGCGGCCGGTGTGGAAACCAGTGGCGTCCTGGTCGGCGGGGCGCCCACCGGGGTCGCGCTGATCACCGTGGACCCGTCGGGCGACAACAGCATCGTCGTCTCGCCCGGCGCCAACGCACGGCTGACCCCCGGGGACGTCCGCGCCGCCGGGGAACTCCTCGCCGGCGCCCGGGTCGTCTCGGCGCAGCTGGAGATCCCCCTGGAGACCGTGGCCGAGGTGGTGCGTACGCGGGCGGCCGGCGCCCGGTTCGTACTGAACCCGTCGCCGCCCGCGCCGCTGCCCCCGGACGTGCTCGCCGCCTGCGATCCGCTGGTCGTCAACGAGCACGAGGCCAGGTTCGTGCTCGGCGACGCGGCGGGGCACGACCCCGAGGACTGGGCGCGGGCGCTGCTCGCGCTCGGCCCGCGGTCGGTGGTCGTCACGCTGGGCGCGGAGGGCGCGCTGGTCGCCGAGGGCGGTACGGACGCTTCCGCCGTACGGGTCCCGAGCCCCCGGGTCGACGCCGTCGACACCACCGGTGCCGGTGACGCGTTCACCGCGGCCCTGGCCTGGCGGCTCAGCCTGGGCGAGGACCTCGCGAAGGCCGCGGCCTTCGCGGTACGGGTGGGCGCCGCCGCCGTCACCAGGGAGGGCGCGCAGGCGTCCTTCCCGACCGCCGAGGAGGTCTCCGCGCTGTGAAGAGGGCCGGCATTCTGAACCGCCACCTGGCGGGGGCACTGGCCGAACTGGGCCACGGCGACGGGGTCCTCGTCTGCGACGCGGGCATGCCCGTCCCGGCCGGTCCGCGCGTCGTCGATCTGGCCTTCCGGGCCGGGATACCGTCCTTCGCCGACGTACTGGAAGGACTGCTGGCCGAGCTGGTGATCGAGGGCGCGACGGCGGCGCACGAGGTACGGGAGGCGAACCCGGCGGCGGCGCGGCTGCTGGAGGGCTGTCTGCCGGACCTCACCCTGGTCCCGCACGACGAACTCAAGGCGCTGTCGGCGGGGGCCCGCCTGATCGTACGGACCGGGGAGGCACGGCCGTACGCGAACGTACTGCTGCGCTGCGGGGTCTTCTTCTGACGGACACGGACACGGACACGGACACGGAGCGGGCGCGAGCACAGGCATAGAGGCGGGCGCGGGCACAGGCACGGGAGCGGTCCCGGGGGCAGGGGATTCCACCCCGCCCCCGGGACCTCGGCGTTCCTCTTCTGTGCCGCGTTTCAGGGAGGTCGCGGCCGAGCGGGCCGTCCGCCTCCGCCGTAGCGATCGGCATGCCGTCCCCCGACGGCTTGGCGGGCGAGTGGCTGTCCGGCTCGTTGGGGCGGAAGCCTCATCCCCGTACTGCTCGCCGTTCTCGCCCGGAACTCGCTGCTCGTCACCGGTACGCGGCTCGCCGGGCGAGCGGGAGAGGCCGTGGCGGAGGCCGCCCGTACACACAGCGCCCTGCGGCTTTTCCCGGGCTCTCCGTTCCACGGTGCCGACCGCCGATTCCCCTGCTCACCGCGGCGTTACGACGTGGCCTCCGGCAAGGTCCGCGACGGCGGCGTCGTAGACGCCCTCCCCGCACCGCGGGCATCGCGGCCGGTTGTTCGTAACTTCGAACGGCGTCCGGAGATTTGAAGAAAATCCGTGCGACTCCATTGACGTGCGTGGTGTTTGAATCTACGGTCCCGTTCGAAGTTACGAGCACCATTCGAAATACCGAACACTAGGGGTGGGGATGGCACGACCTTTCCTGAGCCGCAGGAATGTGCTTGCCGGGATGGGCGGACTGGCCGCAGCCGGCACTCTCGCGGCCGGTGCGACGGGATGCGCCGCGCCACAGGCGGTCGCCGACGGAAAGACCAGGCTCCGCTACTGGCACCTCTTCGGCGGCGGCGACGGCGTCAACATGCAGGTGATGCTCGACGCCTTCCGGGCCGGGCACCCGGACATCGCCCTGGAATCCGCCACCCTCCAGTGGGGCGCCCCCTACTACACCAAACTCGGCATGGCGGGCGCGGGCGGCCGGGCCCCCGAAGTCGCCGCGCTCCACCTCGCCCGCCTCGCCGGTTTCGGGCCCGGCAAGCTGCTCGACCCCTTCGACCTCGACCTGCTGGCCGAGCACGGCGTCCACGCGGACGACTTCCCCGAAGACATCTGGCGGCGCGGCGCGGTCGACGGCAAGCAGTACGCGATCCCGCTCGACACCCACCCCATGGTGCTCTTCTACAACACCGAGGTCTGCGAGAAGGCCGGACTGCTCGCCGCCGACAAGACCCTCCGGCCCATCGAGGGAGCCGAACAGTTCACCGCCGCGCTGCGCGCCGTCAAGAAGGTCACCGGGCAGCTGGCCCTGGTCACCGAGACGCTCGGCGCCGACTGCATCGGCCCCTGGCGGCTCTTCTCCACCTTCTACTCCCAGCAGGGCGGCACCATGCTGTCGCCCGACGGGAAGTCCCTCGCCGTCGACGACGCCAAGGCGCTGACCGCGCTGAAGTACATGCGCATGCTCGTCGAGGAGGGCCTCGCCGTCCGCCGGGTCGACTACACGGGCGCCATCGGCGTCTTCAACAACGCGAAGACCGGCTTCTACCTCAACGGCGAATGGGAGATCAGCTCCTTCCTCACCACCAAACTGCCGTTCTCGATGACCCGCGTACCGAACCTCTTCGGCCGCCCCACCGCCCAGGCCGACTGCCACGCCTTCGTCCTGCCCCACCAGAAGGAGCGCGGCGGGAAGACCAACGAGGCGGCGCACGCCTTCGTCGCCTGGATGCTCAAGAACACCGTCGAGTGGGCCAAGGGCGGCCACGTACCCGCCTACCTGCCGACCCTGGAGAGGCCGGACTACCTGAAGCTCACCCCGCAGTCCGCCTACCGGTCGGTGGTGGACGACGTGGCACTCGACGAGCCCGCCTGGTTCGCCGGCTCGGCCTCCATGATGTGGATCGAACTCGGCGCCGTCTTCTCCGGCGTCCTCACCGGATCGCGTACGCCGGAGAACGCCCTGACCGAGGCCAAGGCCAGGGTCCGCACCCTGCTGGAGACCCCCAACCCCTTCGGAGGCGCGGCATGAGCGTGACCCACCCGGCCACCGTGCCGCCGGCCGCCGGAGCGCGGGCCTCCGCGACAGAGCCCGCCGCCAGGCCCATGACCGTACGCCGCCACTGGAGCGAGCACGGGCTCGTCTTCGTCGCGCCCTTCCTCCTCTTCTACGGCCTCTTCCTGGCGTGGCCGCTGCTCTCCGGCATCGGCATGAGCATGACCAGCGACAACATCGCCGGTACGGGAGGCGAATTCGTCGGCTTCGACAACTACGCCGAAGCCCTCCAGGACCCGAACGTCTGGTCCTCCCTCTGGAACACCGTCTGGTTCACGGTCCTGTCCACCGTGCCCCTGGTCGTCACCGGACTGGTCCTCGCCCTGCTCTCCCACCACCTCCGGATCGTCCAGTGGCTGTGGCGGCTCAGCTGGTTCGCGCCGTTCCTGCTGCCCTCCGGAGTCGTCGGCCTGCTCTTCCTCTGGGTGATCTTCCCGTCCGACTTCGGCTTCGCCGACCAGGCACTCGCCGCCGTCGGACTGAACCCGGGGATCGGCTGGCTCACCGACGAGCGCTACGCGATGCTCTCCATCGTCCTCACCACCGTGTGGTGGACCGTCGGCTTCAACTTCCTGCTCTACCTCGCCGCGCTCCAGGCCATCCCGCAGCACCTCTACGAGGCCGCCGAACTCGACGGCGCCGGGGCGTGGCACCGCCTGCGCCACATCACCCTGCCCCTGCTGAGCCGCACCACGGGCGTGGTCGTCGTCCTCCAGGTGCTCGCCTCCCTGAAGATCTTCGACCAGGTCTACATCATGACCGGCGGGGGCCCCGACGACTCGACCCGGCCGATCCTCCAGTACGTCTACCAGGCCGGATTCACCGGCTACCGGATCGGCTACGCGTCCGCCGTCTCGTACATCTTCTTCGCCCTGATCCTGATCGTCTCCCTGGTGCAGCTGCGGCTGTCCCGGCGTACACGCGAGGAGAACGCCCGATGAGCGCCCACGCCCCGGCCGACACCACGGGCCGCCGGGCCCGCTGGACCCCGGGCCGCGCCGCGATGCTGCTCGCCGCCCTCGCCCTGGTGGTGGTGTGGGTGCTGCCGCTCGCCTGGGCCGTCGCCACCTCCCTCAAGCCGGAGGGCGAGACGACGAAGACACCGCTGGAGTGGATCGGCTCGACCATCACCTTCGACGCCTACCGGCAGGTGTGGAAGTCCGGCGACCTCACCCAGTGGCTGTTCAACTCCGTCTACATCTCGGTGATGACGACCGTGCTGACCGTCGTCCTGTGCGCGATGGCGGCCTACGGCTTCTCCCGCACCGACTTCCGGGGGCGCAAAGCGCTCTACGGACTGGTGCTCGCCGGAATCATGGTGCCGCCGCAGGTGCTGATCGCCCCCCTCTTCGCCGAGATGGTCCAGCTCGGCCTCGTCGACACGTACTGGGGCGTGATCCTGCCCCAGGTCGCCGTACCCGCCATGGTGTTCATCCTGGTGAAGTTCTTCGACGGCGTGCCGCGCGAGCTGGAGGAGGCCGCCTTCGTCGACGGCGCCGGGCGCTGGCGGGTCTTCTGGACCATCGTCATGCCGCTGTCCCGGCCGGTCCTCGCGGCCGTCGCGATCTTCACGTTCATCTCCACCTGGAACAACTTCCTCTGGCCGTTCCTGGTGACCACCGACCCGGGCGGCATGACCCTCCCCGTCGGACTCGTCAACGTCCAGTCGAGCTACGGGCTCCGGTACGCCCAGATGATGGCCTCCGTCGTCATCGCGGGGCTCCCGCTGCTGATCGTCTTCGCGCTCTTCCAGCGCCAGATCGTGCGCGGCGTCGCCCACACCGGTCTGGCCGGCCAGTAACGCCGCCATGAGCGCCGTGCCCCCCATGACAGCCATGAAAGGAACCGCACGCATGACCCGCCCCGCGGACCCCGCCGCCGCCCGCTTCACCCTCGACCCGGCCTTCGCCGTCGGCGACGTCGACCCCCGGCTGTTCGGCTCGTTCGTCGAGCACCTCGGCCGCTGCGTCTACACCGGCATCTACGAGCCCGGCCACCCCACCGCCGACGAGGCCGGACTGCGCGCCGACGTGCTCGGCCTGGTCCGCGAACTGGGCGTCACCGCCGTCCGCTACCCCGGCGGCAACTTCGTCTCCGGCTACAAGTGGGAGGACTCCGTCGGCCCGGCCGACGAGCGGCCGCGCCGCCTCGACCTGGCCTGGCGCTCCACCGAGACGAACCGCTTCGGCCTCAGCGAGTACATCGCCTTCCTGAAGAAGATCGGCCCGCAGGCCGAGCCGATGATGGCCCTGAACCTGGGCACGCGCGGCGTCGCCGAGGCGCTGGAGCTCCAGGAGTACGCCAACCACCCGGCCGGCACCGAACTCTCCGAGCGCCGCATCGCGCACGGCGACAAGGACCCCTTCGGCATCCGGCTGTGGTGCCTGGGCAACGAGATGGACGGCCCCTGGCAGACCGGTCACAAGACCGCGTCCGAGTACGGGCGGCTCGCCGCCGAGACCGCGCGCGCGATGCGGCAGATCGACCGGGACGTCGAGCTGGTCGCCTGCGGCAGCTCCAGCCGGGCCATGGAGACGTTCGCCGAGTGGGAGGCGACGGTACTGGCCGAGACGTACGACCTCGTCGACTACATCTCGCTGCACGCCTACTACGAGGAGCTGGACGGCGACCGGGACTCCTTCCTCGCCTCCGCCGTCGACATGGAGTCCTTCATCGAGAGCGTCGTCGCCACCTGCGACCACGTCGGCGCCCGCCTCAAGTCGTCGAAGAAGATCAACCTCTCCTTCGACGAGTGGAACGTCTGGTACATGAGGCGCTTCCAGGAGCAGGCCGACGCCGAACCGCTCGACTGGCCCGAGGCGCCGCGGCTGCTGGAGGACAACTACTCCGTCACCGACGCCGTCGTCTTCGGCTCCCTGATGATCGCGCTGCTGCGCCACGCCGACCGGGTGACGGTCGCCTGCCTCGCCCAGCTCGTCAACGTCATCGCGCCGATCATGACCGAACCCGGCGGACCGGCCTGGAAGCAGACCACCTTCTTCCCGTTCGCGCAGGCGTCCCGGTACGGGCGGGGCCGCGTGCTCGACGTACGGGTCGACTCACCCACGTACGAGACGCGCAAGTACGGCGAGGTGCCCCTGCTGCACGCCACGGCGGTACGCGGCGACGACGGCGCCGTCACCGTCTTCGCGGTCAACCGCAGCCAGAGCGAGTCGCTGCCGCTCGAAGTGGCCCTGCACGGGCTGTCGCCGGCCTCGGTCGTCGAACACAGCGTGCTGGCCGACACCGACCCGGAGGCCCGCAACACCCTCGCCGAACCCGATCGCGTCACCCCGCGCGAGGCCACGGGAACGACGCTGCGGGGCGGCACGCTGAGCGCCACCCTGGAGCCGATGTCCTGGAACATGATCCGCCTGGCCTGACGGCGGGAACACCACCGGCCCGGGCCGGCTTCACGGCGAGCGCCGCGAAGCCGGCCCGGGCATTTTCGGACTCTCTCAGGCCCTCTCAGGCCCTCTCAGGCGGTACGCGCGCGGGTGCGGTGCGGTGCCCAGCCGTCCTGGCCCGCCAGGTAGTCGGAGACCTGGTGGCGGGCCGCCTCGCCGGCGGGCATCTGCGGACGCTGCGGGGTGACCGCCGCGCCGGGGCCGTGGTTGCGGTACTCGCTGAACCGGGCCTCCTGCCACGGGAACCCGCTCATGTCGGTCCACGGGGCGGACTTGACCGCCGCAGGCAGCGCCGTCTCGCGGATCAGCACCTGGCCGACGGCGTCGGGGTTCCCGCCGGGGTGCCACGGCCGGCCGAGGTGGAAGGACTGGGCCGGTGCGTCGCTGACGATCCTGCTGCGGGTGATCAGGAAGCCGTACGGGTTGCCCTTCCAGGTGCTGGCCGCGGTGATGTAACCGTTGTTGGTGGCGGAGCCGCGGCTCAGCGCCCTGATGACGGACCGCTCGACGACGGTCGTGGCCCGTCCGTAGATGAAGTCGACGTCGCCCTCGATGTACGAGTCCCTGACGTAGACGCGCGCGGTCTCGGTGAGGACCGGGGTGTCGGTCATCAGCGTGTCCTGGTTGCCGAGGAAACCGGTGTTCTCGAAGAGCAGCCGGTCGCCGGTGGTCTTCACGGCGAGTGCCTGCTCGCCGTTGATCTCGACGGCCGCCTCGTCGAAGTCGTTGGAGAAGGTCAGGTTGCGCGCGGTGAAGTCGTCGCCCTCGACGACGACGGTGGCACTGCCCCAGGACCCGACGGTCCCGCCGCCCGGCTTCGCCTCGCCCGACGGGGTGTCGAAGACGATCAGCGTGTCGTCGCGGTGCCTGCCGGTGCCGGCGAAGGTGATGCGGTGCTGCTCCTTGCCGACGCGCACCTTCTGCCGGTACGTACCCGGCGCCAGGGACAGGGTCACCCGGCCGTCGTTGCCGGCCGGGACCGCGTCGACGGCGGCCTGCAGGGTCGGGTAGTCGCCGCTGCCGTCCGCCTTCAGGCGCAGCACGGTGTCCGTGCCGATCGACTTCTGCGGCCCGGAGAACTTCGTCACCAGCGCCGGGACGGCCGCCGCCGGGTCCAGCCGGTACGGGTAGAAGTCGCGCGGCTCGAAGGCCGTACCCCAGGCGTCGTGCCGGCCGGTGGTGTTCTCGGTGACCGACCCGCGCTGGACCAGTTCCGCCGTGGCGTCGGCCTGGTAGGGGTGCTGGACGTCCTCGTAGTAGCTGTTCTCGATGACCATCTTCGTCCTGCCGCGCGCCCAGTTCCCGTACGAGAAGACCGGGTCGCCGTCCGCCACCTGCGCGGACAGGTAGTTGTTGTAGAGGTGGGCGTAGGCGCAGTTGTCGGCGGACGGGTTGCGCTGCTTGGTGCCGCTGAACCAGTTGTGGTCGATGGTGATCTGCGTTTTGACGTGGGGTGTCCAGCCGATCCCGAACGCCTTGTTGTGGTGGTCGAAGCGGTTGTACGAGACGGTGATGTACTCACTGTCCTTGCGTACGTCGAGCAGTCCGTCACCCATGTGCGTGAAGCGGTTGTGGTCGATCCAGACGTGGTGGACGGAGTCCATCTGGATGCCGTCGAAGTCCGTCGTCTTGCCGTCCCAGTCGCCCTCGACGTAGGAGTCCCGGATGGTGAGGTTGCGGATGATGACGTTGTGGGTGCCGGGGTTCAGGTGCAGCTCGCCGTGGACCAGCTCGGCGGTGTTCCCGACACCGACGATGGTCTTGTCGGAGGCGACGTCGATGTCCGAGCCGAACGGTTCGACGGCGATCGTGCCCGCCACCCGGATGATGTAGGGCTCCTCGGCGCCCGCGTACCTGGCCAGGTCGGCCTGGTTCCTGACGGTGACGACCTTGCCGCCCCGCCCGCCGGTGGTGCCCCCGTCGAGGGACGCGAAGCCGTGCGGGGTGTCGGACCAGGCGCGGTGCGAGGACGGCGCCGGGCCGGCGGCGCCGGCGGGTGCTGCCGCCGTCGCCGTCGCGGGGAGTCCGGCCACGGCCGCGGCCAGGGCCACGAACAGGCCGAGGACCCGGGTTCTGGACCGCTTGCTGTGAGGGTGCGTCATTGCGGCTCCTGACAGACTGTTGGGTGCATCAGTGGGTTCGGGGCGCGCCCGCTCGGCGCGTGACCAGGGACGGGACGGCCTGCGGCCGGTCGACCCGGGTGCGCAGGGCCGGGGTCCAGCCGGCGCCCTCGCGGAGCAGGTCGCCGGGGTTCGCGGCGTTGTGGGCGGCCACGAGGTCGGCCGGCCTGCCGTTGACGTGGTTGCCCTCGGCCGTGACCGGGGCGTCCTTCCACTTCTTCAGGATCTTCGCCGCGCTCACCCCCGCCGGCAGCGCGAAGGTGTTCTTCTCCGCGTACAGCTGGGATTCGAAGCCGATGCCGAAGGAGTACGCGTACCCCTTCGCCACCACGAAGTGGTTGTTGTACGCGTCGACCTTCCCGAACCGCACGCGCGGCGCGCGCTCGACGATGTTCCGGAAGAGGTTGTGGTGGAGGGTGACCCGCAGCTTGCCCCGGTCGGTGGCGCCCGCGCTGTCGCTGTTGCCGATCATCAGGGTCTTGTCGTGGTCGGCGAAGACGTTCCAGGAGACGGTGACCAGGTCGGCGCCCCTGACGACGTCCAGCTCGCCGTCGTGCTGCTGGAACAACTGGCCGTAGTAGAGCGGCTGTTCACTGTCCGGGCGGCGGCCGTCGGTGAACGTGTTGTGGTCGATCCAGACGTGCGTCGAGCCGTGCACGACGAGGTTGTCGTACTCGGAGTTCCACGCGCCCCCGTCGCCGTCCGTGGGGTCCCACTGCGGGAAGCAGTCGAAGGCGTCCTCGAAGGTGAGGCCCCGGACCACGACGTTGTCGGTGTCCTTGATCTGGAGGGACCCGCCGAGCAGCCGCGCGCCGCCGCCCACGCCGACGATCGTCGTGTTCGCCGGGACGTACGCCTTGACCTGCTGGGCCTGCGCGGCGGCGGAAGCGGCGCGGGCCTCCTCCTGCGGGCCGGCGGGCGGCGCGGTGCCCCAGGTCTTCGGGTCGTACGCCGCCAGGTACGCGTCCAGGGAGTAGCCGCCGGTGGCGAAGTCCTCGCAGCTCCGGCCGCCCATGCCGTCGAGCGTGCCTCTGACCTTGATCACCTTCGGGGCGTCGCCGCCGTCCTTCAGCGCGCGCTTGAGCCCCTCCCAGGTGGTGACGGTGTAGGTGTGCGCTCCGTCGGCCCCGGCGCCTCCGGTGGTGCCGCCGTCGGCCGAGGCCCAGCCGTCGTGCGCGGGCAGGACGTGGGCGTCGCGCACCGGTGAGGCGTGGGCGCTCGCGCCGGGCAGGGCGACGAGCACGCCCGGCGTCACCACCGCGGCGACCAGGGAGACGAGACGTGTATGGCGTGTCTGTGTGCGGCGTGTCTGTGTTCTGCGCATCAGGACTCCTCGTGCCAGGTCAGCCAGGTCTCGGGTATGTCCGCGTCCAGGCGCCGCAGTTCGTCCGCCGCCAGCACGCCCTCCGCTGCCAGGGCGCGTGCCGTCAGCCGGGCCACCTCGACGGCGCCGCGCGGGTGGAAGTGGGTGTCGTCGGCGACACCGTCCGGATAGTTGGGGGATTCGCCCGGTTCCAGCCAGTGGAAGTGCCCCTTGCTCGCCTCGGGGCCGAGTTTCTGCCACAGCGCGAGCGAGAGCGCCGCGATGTCCAGCAGCGGCACCTCGTGCGCGGCCGCGAGCGCCCGCACCGCCTCCGGGTACGCGCCGTGCGTGGCCAGCGCCGTGCCGGCGGCGTCGAACCGCCGGCGCTCGACGGAGGTCAGCAGTACGGGACGCGCGCCGCGGTCCCGCGCCCCGGCGACGTACTGGAGCAGGTGCTGCTGGTAGCCGGTCCACGGCTCGGTGAGGCGGGCGGGGTCGTCGTGCTTCTGGTCGTTGTGGCCGAACTGGACGAGCAGGAGATCGCCGGGGCGGATCGCCTCCAGGACGGGCGCGAGCCGCCCCTCGTCGATGAAGCTCTTCGAACTGCGGCCGTTGACCGCGTGGTTGGCGACGGTCAGGTGCTCGTGCAGGAAGAAGGGGAGTGCCATGCCCCAGCCGGCCTCGGGCGCGGCCGTGACGTGCTTGTCGGCGGCGGTGGAGTCTCCGGCGATGAAGACCGTGCGCGCGCGGTGGGTGTGCGGGGTCACTGGTTCTGCTGCTCCCACTCGGCCTGCGCCTCGTTCAGCTCATCGGCGAGCTTGTCCAGGAACGCCTTGGGCGTGGTCTTGCCGAGCAGGACCTTCTGGAACTCGGGCTCGTTGTCGGCCTTGGTGATCGAGTTCCAGTCGGGCAGGTAGTACGGCAGCTGCACGATCTTGGTGGAGCCGTCGGTGAGGGACTGCGCGCCGAGCTTCGTCGGCTCGGACTCGTTGATCCACTCGTCCTTCGCCGCCTCGGTGTTCGCCGGGATGGCGCCCGCCGCCTCGTTCCACTTGCTGTTCGACTGATGGGACGCGGCGAACTCGATGAACTTCCACGCCGCGGCCTTGTTCTTGCTCCCCTTGAACAGACCGAGCCCGTCCACGGGGTTGGACACCTGGACCCGCACACCGCCGGGACCCGTCGGGTTCGGGATGCCGGCGAACTTGTCCTCGCCCAGCGCCTTCACGTGGTCCTGGTAGGAGCCGAGGTTGTGGCTGAGCATTCCGATGGTGCCGGAGTCCCACTGGGCGACCATCTTGGCGAAGTCGTTGTTGACGTCGGCCTCGGGCGTCGTCCTCTTGTACAGCCCGACGTACTTCTCCAGCGCCGCGACGTTCTTCGGGTCGTTGACGGTGGACTTCTCGCCCTTCCAGAACTCGGTGATGCCGGACTGCCCGTAGATCGTGTCCAGCGCCTGGGCGACGGACCCGGCGCCGCCGCGGATCGTGTACCCGAAGGCGTTCTTGTCCGCGTCGGTCAGCTTCTCGGCCGCCGTGTAGAACGCGTCCCACGTCGTCGGCGCCTCGAGCTTCGCCTTCTCGAACAGGTCGGTCCGGTACCAGAGGGTGCCGTTGTTCGCGGACGTCGGCACGGTGTACATCTCGTCCCCGCGCCCGCCGGCCGTCCGCACCCCCTCGACCATCGACTCCACCAGCTTGCCGTCCAGCGAGGAGTCCTTGATCCGGTCCCCGACCGGCTCCAGTGCGTCCTGCGCGACGATGTTGGAGAGGTACGCGGTGCCGACGCCGCCGACGTCGGGCAGACCGCCGCCCGCTATCGCGGTGTCGTACTTCGACTGCACGTCGGTGATCGGGATCGGGACGTACTTGACCTTGATGTCCTTGTTCGCCGCTTCGAAGTCCTTGATGATCTCCTTCCAGACGGCGGTACGCGGACCGCCGTTGTTGTCCCAGAAGGTGATCTCACCCTTGCCCGAGCCCTCGGTGCCGCTCGCGCCGCTGCCGTCGTCCCCGCAGGCCGTCGCGGTCAGCGCGAGCACGGCCGTCAGTGCGACCGCGGCAGTGGCCCGCCCCCGGGGGCGTCGGCCGGAAGAAACTCTCATGGGCTGCTCTTCTCTCTCGGTGTGCGTCATTGCGGCTCCTCGGAGATGTCGTGCGGTGGTCGGGCCCTGATCAGGCCGTGTCCGGGCCGTGCTCAGGCGTTGATACGGAAGTTGCTGAAGAGGGCGGTGCCGGCGGGGCCCGCCCCGGCCGGCGCGGCGGCGAACAGGGCGAGCTGCGCCCCGACCCAGCGCCACGGCACGGCCGCGAAGACCTGGCCGGAGGGGAGGAACCCGTCCCCGGTGTCGGCGGCGAACCGGCAGCGCGCGCCGGCCGAGACCTCGATCCGCAGCCGCGCCCTCCCCCCGGGCGCCGGGCGGGCGTACTCCGCGTCCCGTTCGCGTTCGGCGACCGTCTCGGCGTACCGGTGCACCAGCTGTACGCCGCCGTCGGCGCCCCGCTCCAGGCCGATCCAGGAGAACGCGTCTCCCAGCACGGCGAACCCGGCCCTGGCCCCCGGCTCCGGGCTGTCGAGGGTCAGTTCGACCGTCGCGGTGAACTCGGGCGCGGGCAGCCGCTGCACCAGCACGTTCGGCAGTCGCCGCAGGTCGTGCGCGTCGGCCGTCCGCAGGCAGGTGGCCAGCAGCCCGTCCCCGGAGTGCGGCACCGTCCATCCCGCCCGCGGGGCGGCCGTCCACTGCCACTGCCGCCCGTAACGCCCGCCGGGGAAGCTGTCGTCGGTGGCCGGAGCCGCGACCGGCTGCGGCGGCAGGTCCGGCTTCGGGTGTACGGACACGGGCTCGCCCGCGTCCCCCATCACCGGCCACCCCGCGTCGTCCCAGCGCATCGGCTGGAGGTGCACCACCCGCCCGTACGCGCCGCGCGACTGGAAGTGCAGGAACCAGTCCTCGCCGGCCCCGGTGCGCACCCAGCCGCCCTGGTGGGGGCCGTTGACCTCGGTGCGGCCCTGCTCCAGGACGACCCGCTCCTCGTACGGGCCGAAGAACTCCCGCGACCGCAGCGCCCCCTGCCAGCCGGTCTCCACGCCACCGGCCGGCGCGAAGATCCAGAACCAGCCGTCGTGGCGGTAGAGCTTCGGTCCTTCGAGGGTGAACCAGCCGGGGATCAGGTCCGCGTCGACGATCACCTCGCCCTCGTCGAGCAGGGTGCGCCCGTCCGGGCTCATCCGGTGTCCGGTCAGCCGGTTCTTCACCCCCGACCGGGACTTGGCCCAGGCGTGCACGAGGTACGCCCGGCCGCTCTCCTCGTCCCACAGCGGGCACGGGTCGATCAGGCCCTTGCCCGCCTTCACCAGGTGCGGTTCGGTCCACGGCCCGCGGATGTCCTCCGCGTTGATCTGGTAGATGCCCACGTCCGGATCGCCCCAGAAGATCCAGAACCGGCCGCCGCTGTGCCGGATGGACGGCGCCCAGACGCCACCGTCGTGCCGCGGCTCCGCGGCCTCCTGCCCCTCCTTTGCGTCCTCCGGGTGCACCGGCCGCTCCAGCGCGTGCCCGGTCAGCGTCCAGTTGACGAGGTCGCGCGAGTGCAGCAGCGGCAGTCCCGGCACCCGGCCGAAGCTGGAGACGGTGAGGTAGTAGTCGTCACCGACCCGCACCACGTCCGGGTCGGACCAGTCACCGGCGAGCACCGGATTGCGGTACGTGCCGTCGCCCCGGTCGGCGGTCCACGGCCGGCTCACGCGCCCACCGCCTTGCGGACGTACGCCGCCGAGGCGTCCCGGTCCAGCCGGCCGTCGGCCACCACCGTGACCACGCGGCGCACGACCGTCTCCCCGGCGGGCACGGGCAGCCGGTCCGACCAGGCGAGCGCCGACCCGACGCCCGGGTACTCGGCCGTCCGTACGAACCACGGGTCGCGGCGGGTGTCGGCCGTCGCCCCCGCGAAGACCAGCGTCCAGCCGTCGCCCGCCAGGCCCAGCCAGTCGGCGGCCCGTCCGTGCACGGCGTCCTCGCCCTCCGCGGTCTCGGTGAAGGCCGTCGGCGCCGCGGCCTGCCTGGGGGCGCGCCAGAAGAAACCGCCGTACCCCGCGCCCGCCCGGCCGTTGGTGGCCGGGCTGCCGATGGACAGGTCGCCGCCCGAGGTGTTGGTGAGGGAGAAGGTGAGGTCCAGCGCCCAGGCGGTGTCGTCCAGCGCGACGGCGGCGACGGTGCGCCGCTCGTGCAGCAGCTCGTCCGCGTGGTCCGTACCGGTGCGCCAGCTCAGCTCCTCCACGAAGCCGGAGCCGTCCGGGTCGCGTTGCCGCCACCCCTGGTGGAGCTGCGCGCCGTGGTTGTCGAGCTCCGTCGGGCCCCGGTCGCGTACGTAGGTGCTCCCGCCCCAGAAGTTGTGTCCCGCCACGTCCGGCACGGCGAGCCCCACCCCCAGGTGGTGGACGTGGTCGTCGGGCATCTCCTCGGTGACCGCCGTGCCGCCCAGGGTCGACAGGGGGTGCAGGTACGGGCGCGGCGCGAGCCGGGCGCCGAGCGCGGGCCGGTAGGTGTAACGGCCGACGGGACGCCCCGAACAGCGCAGTGTCAGTGTCGGGTTCACGGTGTGCTCGCTTCGGTGGAGCGCGCCCAGGGGGCGCCCAGCTCGGAGAAGAGGGTCAGGGTCTCGGCGCTCGCGGCGACCACGCGGTCCACCCCGGTGACGATCCGGCGCGGCGCCCGCTCACCGGGCGCGGTCCGCCAGGCGGACGCGGGCAGCGCGAGGGGGTCGGGAGCGAGCCGGATCGCCTCGACGACCCGCATGAAGGCACCGGTCAGCTCCGGCGGGACGAGGAGCGGCGCGTCCTGGGTGAGGTGGCGGACCAGGTTCTCCAGCAGGTCGGTCCTGCCGTACACGGACTCCTCGGGACCACGCCCGGCGCGCTGCACCAGCACGCGGTCCTCCTTGTACCAGAAGGTGATCCGGCCCAGTTCGCCGTGGGCGACGACGTACGGCTCGTCCGGCTCCTCGGCGCAGAGCGTCGCGGCCACCGTGACCGGGATCCCACGCGCCGTCGTGATCCGTACGCAGGAGGTGTCGTCCGACTCGATGTCGTTGGCCCGCAGCAGCTCGGACTCGATGCCCGCCACGTCCTCGGCCCGCGAGCTCCCGGCCACCGCGAGGGCGGTGGCGACGGCGTGCGCCAGCGGATTGGTCAGCGCGCCGTCCACCACGTCGGTCTCGCCCAGCCGGCGGCGCCCCGACCACGGGGCCCGGGTGAAGTACGCGGTGTCCCGTACCCACGCCCCGGCGGCGCCGACGCCCAGCAGCTCGCCGATCGCGCCCTGGTCGATCAGCGACCGGATCGCGGGCAGGGCGTGCGAGCCCAGGGACTGGAAGCCGATCTGGCAGCGGGTGCCGGCCGCCCGCACCCCGTGCGCCATGCGCTCGAACTCCGCGTACGACGGCGCGGGCGGCTTCTCCAGCAGCAGGTGCGCCCCGCGCGAGGCCGCCGCCAGCGCCAGGTCGGTGTGGGTCTGGATGGGCGTGCAGACGATCGCGATCCGGGCGCCGGTGGAGTCCAGCAGCCCGCCGAAGTCGGCGGACTGCTCGGGCGTACCGAAGCCGTCCAGCTCTTCGGCGTCCAGCGGCTTCAGCTCGCAGATCCCGGCGAGCCGGACCAGGCCCAGTGCTTCGAGGCGGCGGATGTTGTGCAGGTGCCAGCGGCCGTGACCGCGTGCGCCGGCGAGTACGACGGGCAGGGGCAGGGGCAGAGGGCTCATCCCTTCACCGCCCCGGAGCTGAAGCCGGTGATCAGCCACTTCTGGATGAAGGCGAAGACGATCACGACCGGAACCGCGGCGATGACACCGCCCGCGGCCAGTGCTCCGAGATCCACGCTGTCCGCTCCTATCAGGGTGTTGAGGCCGACCGGAATGGTCTGCTTGTCCTGCTCGCTGAGGAACATCAGGGCGAACAGGAAGTGGTTCCAGCTGTGGACGAAGGCGAAGGAGCCGACGGCGATCAGGCCGGGCCGCAGCAGTGGCAGGACCACCGCGCAGAAGGCCCGGAAGCGCGAACAGCCGTCCACCCAGGCGGCCTCCTCCAGCGTGACCGGCACGTTCTTGATGAATCCGCTGATCAGGATGATCGACAGCGGCAGCTGGAAGACCGTCTCCGCGATGATCACGCTCCCCAGGGAGTTGATCATCTGGAGGTTCTTGAAGATCTCGAAGAGCGGTACGAGCATCAGCGCGCCCGGGATGAACTGCGAGCACAGCAGGGCCAGCATGAAGCCGTTCTTGATCCGGAACTCGAACCGGGCCAGGGCGTAGCCGCCGGCCAGCGCGATCCCCGTCGTCATGACCAGGGTGGCCACCCCGACGATCATGCTGTTCTCGAAGAACATCCCGAAGCTGCGCTCGGTCCAGACCTTCTCGAAGTGCTCGAACGTGATCGGCCACGGCACCAGCGAGGTGGAGCCCGCGGGCCGTACCGCGAACAGCAGCATCCAGTAGAACGGGACGAGCGTGAAGAGGAGGTAGAGGGCGAGCGGCAGGTAGATCTGCCAGCGCGGTATGTCGTCGAAGGCGCGCTCGCGCCGGTTCTTGCGGCGCGCGCCGCGGCCCGGTGGTGCGGGGGCGTCGGTGGCGGAGTCCGGGGCCGCGGGGGAGCGGGGGTCCTTCTCCGCGAGTGCTGCGGTCACTTGGTGTCGCCTCCGAACTTGCTCAGGCGCAGATAGAGGATCGAGCAGAAGAGGAGGATCACGAAGGCGACCGTGGTCAGCGCGGAGGCGTAGCCGAAGTCGTGGCCCTCGATGCCGGTGTTGGCGACGTACAGCGGGAGCGTGGTGGTGACGCCGGCCGGTCCGCCGCCGGTGAGGGTGTAGAGCAGGTCGACGTTGTTGAACTCCCACACGCCGCGCAGCAGCGTGGCGAGGACGATCGCGTCCCTGAGGTGCGGCAGCGTGATGTGGAAGAACTGCCGCATCCGGCCGGCACCGTCGACGGAGGCCGCCTCGTACAGCTCCTTCGGGACGGACTGGAGGTCGGCGAGGATGAGGATCGCGAAGAAGGGGACACCGCGCCAGAGTTCGGCGAGGACGGCGGCCCAGAAGACGGTGCCGGTGTCGGAGAGCACCGAGGTGCCGTACGAGCCGATGCCCGCGTCCGCCAGGTAGCGGCTGACGCCGGTGGACGGGTTGTAGAGCAGCATCCAGATGGTGGTGGTCAGTACGCCCGACACGGCCCAGGGCGAGAAGACCATCGCGCGGGCGATGCCGCGTCCGACGAAGGTCTGGTTGACCAGCAGGGCGAGGACGAGTCCGAGGGCGAGCTGGAGGCTCACCTGGACGACGACCCAGCGGGCGCTGAAGCCGAGGGTGGTCCAGAACTGCGGATCGTCGGTGAAGATCCGGGTGAAGTTGTCGAAGCCCGCGAAGCCGTTGCGCCACGGCTTGGTGACGTTGTAGTTCTGCAGGCTGTAGTAGAAGACGCTGATGACCGGATAGGCGATGAAGCCCAGCATCAGCAGCCCGGCGGGCGCGATGAGCAGATACGGGAGCCGGCGGGGTGGTGCCCCCACGCGGCGCCCCGGCGCCCTGGGCTTGTCGGCCACGGCTGAGGCTGAGGCCATGACTGCTTCTCCGTTCTCAAGTCATAAGTGCGGGTGGTGAAGCGCTTTCCGGATGTCGTTCGAGATACCGGCCATCGCTGGACAGGACAGGACAGTGCGGTGCGGTGCGGTGCGGGACGGTGCGGTGCGGGGCGGTGCGGCCGGACGGCTCAGCCCGCGTACGGATCGGGAACCTCTCCCGGCCGGGAGAGGAAAGCGAAGTCGCAGCCGGTGTCGGCCTGGGTGATCTGCTCGCTGTACAGCGCCCCGTAGCCGCGCTCGTACTTCGCGGGCGGCGGGCTCCACTCGGCCCTGCGCCGCTCCAGCTCCTCGTCCGTCACTTCGAGCCGCAGCGACCGGGCCGCGACGTCGAGGGTGATCGAGTCCCCGGTCCGTACGAGCGCGAGCGGCCCGCCCACGTACGACTCCGGGGCCACGTGCAGCACGCAGGTGCCGTAACTCGTGCCGCTCATCCGGGCGTCGGAGATCCGCACCATGTCCCGGACCCCCTCCTTGAGGAGGTGGTCGGGGATCGGCAGCATCCCGTACTCGGGCATCCCGGGACCGCCCTTGGGGCCGGCGTTGCGCAGCACGAGCACGGTGTCGGCGGTGATGCCGAGCGACGGGTCGTTGATGGTGCGCTGCATGGTCTTGTAGTCGTCGAAGACGACTGCGGGGCCGGTGTGGCGGAGCAGGTGCGGCTCGGCGGCAATGTGCTTGATGACCGCGCCGTCCGGACACAGGTTGCCGCGCAGTACCGCGACCCCGCCCTCCTGGGCGAGCGGCCTGGAACGCGGCCTGATCACCTCGGGGTTGTGCACCAGCGCGCCCGCCAGCTGCTCGCGCAGCGAGTCGTGCGCCACGGTCGGCCGGTCCAGGTGGAGTACGTCCGTGAGCTGCGCCAGGAAGGCCGGAAGCCCGCCCGCGAAGTGGAAGTCCTCCATCAGGTACTGGCCGCCCGGCCGCAGGTTCGCGAGCACCGGCACGGTCCGCGCGATCCGGTCGAAGTCGTCGAGCGTGAGCGGCACCTGGGAGCGCCCCGCCATCGCGATCAGATGGATCACGGCGTTCGTCGAACCGCCCAGCGCCAGCACGGTCGCGACCGCGTCCTCGTACGCGTCGCGGGTCAGGATCCGCGACAGCTTCAGGTCGCGGTGCACGAGCTCGACGATCCGGCGGCCCGAGGCCGCCGCCATCCGGTCGTGCCCGGAGTCCACGGCCGGTACGGAGGACGCGCCGGGCAGGGTGACGCCCAGCGCCTCGGCCGCGGCGGTCAGCGTCGAGGCCGTGCCCATGGTCATGCAGGTGCCGGGTGAGCGGGCGAGCCCGTTCTCCAGCTCGGCCATCTCGGTGTCGCCGATCAGCCCGGCCCGCTTGTCGTCCCAGTACTTCCACATGTCCGTACCGGAGCCGAGCACCTCGTTGCGCCAGTGGCCCGGCAGCATGGGCCCCGCGGGGACGAAGACGGCCGGCAGGTCGACGGAAGCGGCGCCCATCAGCAGCGCGGGCGTCGACTTGTCGCAGCCGCCGAGCAGCACGGCACCGTCGACGGGGTAGGAGCGCAGCAGCTCCTCCGTCTCCATCGCGAGCATGTTCCGGTAGAGCATCGGGGTCGGCTTCTGGAAGGTCTCGGAGAGCGTGGAGACCGGGAATTCGAGCGGGAAGCCCCCCGCCTGCCACACCCCGCGCTTCACCGCCTGCGCCCGGTCCCGGAGGTGGACGTGGCACGGGTTGATGTCGGACCAGGTGTTGAGGACCGCGACGACCGGCTTGCCCAGGTGCTCCTCGGGGAGGTAGCCGAGCTGGCGGGTGCGGGCGCGGTGACTGAACGAGCGGAGCCCGTCCGTCCCGTACCACTGATGGCTGCGCAGTTCCTCCGGTGCCCTGGCGCTCATACGGACCATCCCGCCACGAGCTCCGCGATCTCGGCGCGCCGGTCCTCGGGAAGGACCCGGCTGGGCGCGCGCACCTCGCGCCGGCACAGGCCGAGGGAGGCCAGGGCCTCCTTCACCACCGTGACGTTGTCGGCGGACTGCCGGGCCGCCCGCAGCTCCTCGAAGGGGCGGATCTGCTCCCAGGTCTTCATGGCGGCCGGGTAGTCGCCCGCGCGCAGCGCGTCGAGCAGGCCCAGCGACACGGACGGGGCGACATTGACCAGGCCCGAGGTGAACCCGGTGGCGCCGACCGCGAAGTAGGGAACGGCGTACAGCTCGGCGAGCCCGGCGATCCAGACGAAACGGTCCAGGCCCGCGTCCCGCGCGAAGGCGGCGAAGCGCGCCGTGTCCGGCACGGCGTACTTCACGCCGATGACGTTGGGACAGGATTCGCCCAGCGCGGCGAGGCTCTCCGCGCTCAGCTGCGGATCACGGACGTACGGCACGACCCCGAGCCCGGGGACGGCGTCGGCGATGGCGCGGTGGTAGTCGGTCCAGCCGTCGTGCGAGACGTACGGATGGACGGGCTGGTGCACCATCAGCATCTCGGCGCCCGCGTCCCGGGCGTGCTCGGCGGCGGCGACGGCGGTCGGCACGTCGTGCCCGACACCGACGAGGACCATGGCCCGGCCGCCCGCCTCCTCGATGGTCAGCTCGGTGACGGCGCGGCGCTCCTGCGGGGACAGCGCGTAGAACTCGCCCGTGTTCCCGTTCGGCGTCAGGGTCCGTACGCCCCCGTCCAGCAGCCGGCCGAGCAGGGCGCGGTGAGCGGCGGTGTCCAGGGAGCCGTCGGCGGCGAACGGGGTCACCGGGATCGCCACCACATCGGCGAGGGCGCTCCGCAGGGCGGAGAAGTCTGCGCTGGTCATATGAGGTCCCCCTCCGGGAAGGCGCGCTGGACGAAGTCGGCGATGTGGGCGTGCAGGGCGCGGGCGGCGCCCGGGGCGTCGCCGTCGAGCGCGAGCCGCAGAATCTCCATGTGCTCACGCGCCTCCTGCTCCCAGGACGGGACGGCGGCCCAGGCGACGGCCGAGACGAGGGCCGCCTGGTCGCGCACCTCGTCCAGCATCCTGGCGAGCAGCGGGTTGCCGCACGGCAGGTAGAGCGCGCGGTGGAACTCCCGGTTGGCCAGCGAGCGTTCGGCCCGGTCGGTGGCCTCGGCGGCCCTGACGAGCGCCTCGCGGGCCGCTTCCAGGGAGGCCTGCGAGGCGATGGTGCGGCGCAGCGCCTCCGGTTCGAGCAGCAGCCGTACGTCGTACACCTCACGTGCCATGGCCGCGTCGACGGTCCGCACGGTGACGCCCTTGTACTGGTTCATCACGACGAGCCCGGTGCCGGCCAGGGTCTTGAGCGCCTCGCGCACCGGGGTCTTGGACACCCCGAACTGGGCGGCCAGTTCGGTCTCGACCAGGGCTTGCCCGGGGCTGAGGCCGCCGGTGAGGATGGCGTGTTTGATCCCCTCCAGCACGTACTGCGTGCGGGAGGGGATCGGGCTCGGAGCGAAAGCCATGGGCACTCACATATCTCGTGTATCGCGTCTCATATATGACGTACGAAGTACGACGCGATGAAGCTAAGCCCGCAGCCATGTGCCGTCAATGTTTCGCGCAAAAGAACTTCCGCGCCGGGCCGGTGAGTTGCCTCAGCGGGCGTACGCGTCCAGCAGCCGGTCGTACTCCGCCTTCGTCACCGGCAGTACCGTGCCGTGCCGGGGACTGGCCGGCAGCTCGAAGTTCTCGGACACCGTCCACCTGCCCGAGTCGAGGTCGGTGGTCTCGAAGGGGATGTAGCCGCGACCGCCGAACTCGTCGATGAACAGGTACCACTTCTCCTCGGTGTTGGACTTGAAGACCGTCGGCCCCTCACCGCGCGCGATCGCGCCCTTGCCGATGCAGTCGGCGACGAAGCCGTACGACGTGGAGCGCAGGTCGCCGGACTTCTCGGCGGTGATGAACTTGGAGCACGGGGTGGTGGAGGAGTTGTTCCGCTCGTCCTTGGTGAAGCGGTAGTAGCTGCCGTCGTGGCGGATCACCGTCGAGTCGATGACGGAGTAGCCGGGGTCGTGCCACACCTCGGGCTCGCTGAAGGTGTGGAAGTCGCGCGTCGTGGCGTACAGCATCTTGTTGTACGTGGCGCCGGTGTGGTCCGGGTCGTCGGCGGCGTACACCTTGGACGCCCAGAAGACGACGTACGAACCCAGCTTCTCGTCGTAGTACGCCTCCGGCGCCCAGGTGTTGCCCGCGGTGTCGGGGGAGACCTTCACCAGGCGCTGGTCGGTCCAGTGGACGAGGTCGGTGGACTCCCACACCATGACGGACTTGCTGCCGGTGCGCTGCACCTGGTCCCAGCTGCCGCCGCTGCCGCCGTGCATCCGCAGGTCGGTGGCTATCTGGTAGAACTTGTCGCCCTCGGGGGAGCGGATGACGAACGGGTCGCGCAGCCCCTTGGTGCCGAGCGTGGACGTGAGCACCGGCTTGCCGCCGTTCAGCTCCTGCCAGTGCAGGGGGTCGTTGCCCCGGCTGAGCGCCATCCGGACCTGCTCGCCGTCGGACGTTCCCTCACCGGTGAAGTAACTGAAGGCGTAGCCGGTGTACTTCCGCTTCTTCGGCAGCGCGGGAACGGTGGCCGTGAACGTGCGGCGCGTCCGGGCCTCGCCGCGGGTGACGGTCGCGGTGAGCTCCACGGCGCGGGGGCCCTTGCCGTGCTTGGGCCGGTGCACGAGACCGGTGGCGTCGATGACGGAGGGCTCGTCGGAGGCCCAGTGGACGGCCGTGCGGTGGGAGCCCGCGGTGGGCAGGGTGAGATTTCCGCGTACGTCGTCGAGGTGGTGGACGGTGAGTTCCCGGGCGGCCAGGGCGGTGGCCGCGATGTCGTCGCCGGGTGCCGGCTCCGCGTGGGCGAGGCCGCTCCCCGGTACGGCCAGCAGGCCGGCCAGCAGGGACAGCAGGGGCAACAGGATGCGTGGGCGCAAGGGCGCGGGTCCTTTCGGGGGGTGCCGCGAGCGGCGGCGTCGGGCCCGTCGGGGGTCCCCCGGACGAAGCCCGGGGGAGGTCGGGGACACGCCCGAAGGGCGTCGGGGGTCCGGGACTTGCCCCGGTTCGGGAAGGGACGGACAGGAGGGAAGAGCCCCGCAGGGCGCGACGCCCTGACGGTGCGGGACGCTAACCCCTCGCCCGACGTACCGACAAGGGCCCCGGACGGAATCCGTTCGAAATCAAGCGCGGCGTTCGGGTGGTCGAACGGGAAACCCTTCGGTCGCGCTCCAAGGGGGCTGGTGTGCGCGCCCGCCGCCGATTACCGTCTCCGCTGCACAGGATTTCGTACATCGTTCGACATGTCGAACGCTTCCCTGAGGAGGGCTCCGTGAGCCGCGATCACATACCGGCCACCCGCCGAGGAGTGCTGAAGGGCGCCCTCGCGCTGGGCGCCGTCGCCGCCGTTCCCGCCGTCGCGACCCCCGCCCACGCCGTCGCCGCCCCCGCCAACCCCCTGGTCCGCCACCGCGCCGACCCGCACATCCACCGCCACACCGACCGCCGTTACTACTTCACCGCCACCTCGCCCGAGTACGACCGGATCATCCTGCGCCGCTCGCGCACCCTCGCCGGTCTGGCGACGGCCGAGGAGTCCGTCATCTGGCGCCGGCACACCACCGGTGACATGGCGGCGCACATCTGGGCGCCCGAGATCCACCACATCGACGGGGCCTGGTACATCTACTTCGCCGCCGCGCCCGCCGACGACGTCTGGAAGATCCGCATCTGGGTCCTGGAGAACCGGAACGCCGATCCCTTCAAGGGGACCTGGACCGAGAAGGGGCAGCTCACCACCGCCTGGGACACCTTCTCGCTCGACGCCACCACCTTCACCCACCGGGGCGGCCGCTACCTCGCCTGGGCGCAGCACGAGCCCGGAATCGACCACAACACGGGCGTCTTCCTCTCCCGGATGGCGAACCCGTGGACCCTCACGGGGCCCCAGGTGCGCCTGACCACGCCCGAGTACGACTGGGAGCGCATCGGGTTCAAGGTCAACGAGGGGCCCGCGGTGATCCGGCGCAACGGCCGCCTCTTCATGACGTACTCGGCGAGCGCGACCGACGCGAACTACTGCATGGGCCTGCTCACCGCCGACGAGGACGCCGACCTGCTCGCCCCCGGAGCCTGGGCGAAGTCGCCGGTGCCGGTCTTCACGAGCAACGACACGACCCGTCAGTACGGCCCGGGGCACAACTCCTTCACCGTCGCCGAGGACGGCCGTACCGACGTCCTCGTCTACCACGCCCGGCAGTACAAGGAGATCAGCGGCGACCCGCTGCACGACCCCAACCGGCACACCCGCGTCCAGCGTCTGCGCTGGAAGCCGGACGGCACCCCGGACTTCGGCGTCCCCGTCGCGGACGGACCGGTCAGGCTCATCGGCAAGGGGCGCCCCTGACGCGCCGGCGCCACTCTCCCGCCCGCGTCCGCGGCTCCGCCGCCGACGCGGGCGCAGTGCCGGGCCGTGCGCCCGGCAGCTGATTCACCGACCTCCTGCGCAAACCGTTGACGGGCCCGGCGGGCACTCGTACATTGCCCCGGCAAGCGCTTTCCTAAAACGATTCAATCGCCAGCCGAAGGGGTGAACCATGCGCACAACCAGGCATGTCGAGAGGCGTACCTTCCTGAAGGCGGCCGGCGCCTCACTGGCGACCGTGGGGCTGACCGCCGCGGGGTGCGGGGGCGGCAGCGGCTCCTCCGGTGGCGGTCCCGTCACCATCAGGTATGCCTGGTGGGGCGCCGACGACCGCGCCAAGAAGATCAACGAGTCGATCGCCCTCTTCGAGAAGAAGCACCCGAAGATCAAGGTCAAGACGGACTTCCAGCCCTACGTCGACTTCTGGAAGAAGTTCAACACGCAGGCGGCGGGCGGGAACCCGCCGGACGTCATCCAGAACGCGGTGACCTTCCTGCGCAAGTACGCCGCCCGCAACGTGCTCCTCGACCTGAATCCCCAGGTCCAGGCGGGCAACCTCAGCACCGACAACTTCCGCGCCGGCCTGGAGAAGTTCGCCGAGATCGACGGCAAGCTGCTCGGCCTGCCGGTCGGCTCGAACTCGATGGGCTACATCATCGACGAGAAGGTCTACGAGAAGGCCGGTGTCGCGCCCGAGTTCGGCTGGACCTGGGACGAGTGGTACGCCGGTCTGCAGAAGATCAAGAACAGGACCGGCGTCCCCGGCGACTCGGGGCCGCACTCGATCATGTACTACTACGACCTGAAGCTGCGGCAGCAGGGCAAGGCGTTCTTCACCGAGGACGGACTCGGCTTCCAGGAGAGCGACCTCGAAGCCGAGTGGACCGAAGCAATGAAACGAATCAGGTCCGGCGTCTACAGCGACGCCAAGAGGGTCGAGCAGATCAAGCCCAAGGCCGCGACCGCCGGGGGGCTTTCGGCGGGCGAGTTCACCTGGGACAACTTCACCGTCCGCTACGCCGCCGAGGGGAAGAGTTCGTACGGCATCGCGCCCATCCCGACGACCGACGGCAAGAAGACGGGCCAGTACCTCGGCTCCCTGATGCTCAGCGGCACCGCCCGCACCAAGCACCCCAAGGAAGTGGCCACCTTCATCAACTTCATGGTCCACGACCCGGAGGTGGGCCGGATCATGGGGTACGACCGCGGAGTGCTCTCCACCACCGAGCAGTTCGAGGCGTTCGAGCCCACCGACAAGGTGAGCAAGCAGATCTCGGAGTACGAGACGAAGATCGCCGGGACGGGCGTGCTCGAACCCATCACCCCGCACCCCGCCGGCGCCGATGTCATCGAGGCGGCCTTCCTGCGCCTCGCCACCGAGATGAGCCTCGACAAGGCGTCACCGGGCGAGGCGGTCGACAAGTTCTTCACGGAGGCGAAGACGGCCTTCACCGCGAACGCCTGATGGGGCGGACAGTGACGCACACCGGACACGCCCCGCCGCCGGCGGCCGCCCGCACCGAGCCCCCGCCCGGTGCCGGGCGGGGCGGCACGGAGCGCCCCGCCCAACTGCGGCGCAGCAACCGCCGCGAGAACCTGGCCGGCTACCTCTTCATGTCGCCCTGGATCGCCGGCTTCCTGCTCCTCACCGCGGGCCCCATGGCCGCCTCGCTCTACTTCGCCTTCACCGACTACAACCTCTTCGACGCGCCCCGGTGGATCGGCCTCCAGAACTTCAGCGACATGTTCGCCGACCCCCGCTGGCAGAAGTCGGTCGAGGTCACGGTCAAGTACGTCGTCATCGGTACGCCGCTGAAACTCGCCGCCGCACTCGGCGTCGCCCTGCTGCTCGCCCAGAGCCGCCGGGGCGAGGCCTTCTACCGGGCCGCGTTCTACGCCCCGTCGCTGATCGGCGCGAGCGTCTCCGTCGCCGTCGTGTGGCGGGCGCTGTTCACCGACGACGCCGTGGTCGACCGTACGCAGCAGCTCTTCGGCATGGACGCCGGCGGCTGGGTCGGCGACCCCGACATGATCCTGTACGCCCTGGTCGCGCTCACCGTCTGGCAGTTCGGCGCGCCCATGGTCATCTTCCTGGCCGGGCTGAAGCAGGTGCCGCGCGAGCTGTACGAAGCGGCCGAGATGGACGGCGCCGGTCCCTGGCGCCGGTTCTGGAACATCACCCTGCCGATGATCTCCCCGGTGCTCTTCTTCAACGTCCTGCTGGAAACCATCCACTCCTTCCAGATCTTCGGCTCCGCGTACATCCTCGGCGGCCAGGGCAACCCCTGCGGGCCCGCCGACGCCACGCTCGTCTACACCTGCTACCTCTACCAGCAGGGCTTCGAGAACAGCCGGATGGGCTTCGCCTCCGCCATGGCCTGGATGCTGCTGATAGCGGTCGGCCTGGTGACGGCGGTGCTGTTCTGGTCGCAGAAGCGCTGGGTGCACTACGAGGAGAACGCCCGGTGACCCTTACTCTCGACCCCACCTCGTCAAGCCGGCGCAGGCGCGCCGGATCACTCGGCTGGCACCTGGGCGCGCTGGCGGTACTCGCCGTCGTGCTCTACCCGGTGGTCTGGGTGCTCGGCGGATCCTTCAAGCCCGGCAACGAGATCATCGGCAGCCTCGACCTGCTGCCGACCGATCCGATCGTGGCCAACTACACGCGGCTCACCGAAGGCATCGCGGGCATCCCCATCTCCACCTTCTTCGTCAACTCCACCGTCCTGGCCGTGGGTTCGGTCGGCGGAGTGGTGATCTCCTGCTCGCTGGCCGCCTACGCCTTCACCAGGATCAGGTTCGCGGGGCGCAACCTCCTCTTCACCCTGATGATCGGCACGCTGCTGCTGCCGTACCACGTCCTGATGATCCCGCAGTACGTGCTGTTCCAGAAGCTGGAACTGATCAACACGATGGTCCCGCTGCTGCTCGGCAAGTACCTCGCCGTCGATGCCTTCTTCGTCTTCCTCATGGTGCAGTTCATGCGCGCCCTGCCCAAGGAACTGGATGAGGCGGCGCGCCTGGACGGCTGCGGACACTTCCGGATCTACTGGTCGATCGTGCTGCCCCTGTGCCGCCCCGCCCTGATCACCAGCGCGATCTTCACCTTCATCAACGCCTGGAACGACTTCATGGGCCCGCTGCTCTATCTCAACGAGCCCGAGAAGTACACCGTCTCGCTGGGGCTGAAGATGTTCGTCGACCAGGACGCGGTCGCCGACTACGGCGGCATGATCGCCATGTCGCTGGTGGCGCTGCTGCCCGTGCTGGCGTTCTTCCTCGCCTTCCAGCGCTACCTCATCGACGGCATGGCCACCTCCGGCCTGAAGGGCTGAGCGGCCATGGCCCGCTTCCAGGAGCGTTTCGGGGTCTTCGCCGAGTGCCTGCTCACCGGCGTGTGGATCGCACTCGCCTCGCTCCCGCTGGTGACGTGGCCCGCGGCGCTCGCCGCCGGGGCGCGGCACCTGCGCCGCCATCTGGCCGGCGAGGAGAGCGCCGGGTGGCGGGAGTTCGCCGCCGACTTCCGTCTCGCGGCCCGACGGGGCTGGGCCGTGGGCCTGGCCGGCTGGGCGGTGGCCTGGCTGCTGTGGCTGGACCTCGCGGCGGTACGGGCGGGCCTGCCCGGCGGCCCCCTCGTCGGCACGGTCGGCATCCTCGCCTTCATCGGCTGCGCGGTGGCGGGGCTGCGGGCGGCCGCCGACTGGCAGCCGTCGGCCTCCTGGCGCGTCCTGCTGGGGGCGGCGGGCCGGCGTACGGTCCTCGACCCCGCCGGATCGCTCCTGATCGTCGGCGGATTCGCGGTGACCGCCGCCTCCGCCTGGTTCGTGGCGCCGCTGGCAGTGCCGGTGATCGGCGCCGTCACGGCGGCGGCCGTCGCCGTGGAGCAGCGGTACGCGACCCGCTGAGGCCGCCGCATCCCTCACCCCCACCACGCCTCACACCACGCTTCCCCCCCAACGGAAGGGCACAACGATGTCTCCGATCCCCCGCAGGTCCCTCCTCAAGGCGGCGGCGGTCGCCGGCGCCGCCGCCCAGTTCAGCTGGGCGCTGGGTACCGCCGACGCCCAGGCCGCGCCCCGGGCCGACGCCGCCGACACGGACCCGGTGACCCTGAAGTGGCTGGAGGACACCGGTCTGGGAGCCGCCCCCGGCGCCACCCTCGGAGTGCCGTGGCCCAAGGGCGCGTACGACAAGGACCAGACGTTCACGCTCACCACCGCCGAGGGCGAGGACGTCCCCGTCCAGTCCTGGCCGCTCGCCCACTGGCCCGACGGCTCGCTGAAGTGGACCGCGCACGCCGTCGGCCCCGAGGCGACCGCCGCCGCGTTCACGCTCAGCGCCGGGACGCCGGCCGCGCCCGCCCGCAAGGTCACGGTCTCCGCCGGCGGCGGCACGATCGACGTGTCCACGGGCGTCATCACCGCGAAGATCGGCAAGAGCGGTTCGACCCTGGTGAAGTCCGTCCGCCGTGGCGCCACCGAGATCGCCAAGGACGGACGGCTCGTCCTCCTCAGACAGGGCGAGATCGAGGACGGCGACCAGGGGAGCACGAAGTACGAACGCTTCGAGAGCGCCATCTCCGGGGCTGAGGTGGAACAGGACGGACCCGTCCGCGCCGTCGTCCGTATCGACGGCAGGCACCGCCGCGGGAACCGCAGCTGGCTGCCGTTCTCCGTACGGCTCTACTTCTACGCGGGCGCCGAGTCGTTCCGCATGGTGCACACCATCACGTACGACGGCACCCAGGAGCCCGGCAAGGCGAGCGGTGACTTCATCCGCGGCCTCGGCGTCCGCTTCACCGTGCCGATGCGTGACGAGGCGTACGACCGCCACATCCGGATCGGCGGCGACGGCACGGGCCTGCTGCGCGAAGCCGTCAAGGGCATCACGGGCCTGCGCCGCGACCCGGGGGCCGCCGTCCAGGCCGCGCAGTTCGAGGGGAAGAAGCTGCCCGACCCGGCCACCTGGGACCAGCGCGTCACCAGCCGCCTCCACCTCATCCCCACCTGGGGCGACTACACCCTCAGCCAGCTCTCCGCCGACGGCTTCACCCTGCGCAAGCGCACCAAGGAAGGTCACGGCTGGATCCCGGCCGGCGGCGGACGCCGCGCTTCCGGCTTCGGTTACGTCGGCGGGGCGAGCGGCGGACTCTCCTTCGGGCTGCGCGACTTCTGGGAGAAGCACCCCGCCGGACTCGACATCCGCGGCGCGCACACCGACGAGGCCGAGGTCACGCTCTGGCTCTGGTCGCCCGAGGCCCCGCCCATGGACCTGCGCTTCTACCACGACGGCCTCGGCCAGGACACCTACGCCGAACAGCTCGAAGGTCTCAACATCACCTACGAGGACTACGAGCCCGGCTTCGGCACCCCGTACGGCATCGCCCGCACCAGCGAACTCCTCTTCTGGGCCCACGGTTCCACACCGGACGCCGCCGCGCTGGCGCAGGAGGTGACGGCCGTCCGCACCCCGCCCCAGCTCGCCGCCCCGCCGAGGCAGCTGATCAAGGCCAAGGTCTTCGGCGGCCTGTTCTCCGAGCCCGACCGGTCCGTGCCCGCCAAGGCGAAGATCGAGGACCACCTGGACTTCCTCTTCACCTACTACAAGGACCAGGTCGAGATGCGGCGCTGGTACGGCTTCTGGGACTACGGCGACGTCATGCACAGCTACGACCCGGCCCGCCACCAGTGGCGCTACGACGTCGGCGGCTACGCCTGGGACAACTCCGAGCTCTCGCCCGACCTCTGGCTCTGGTACGCCTACCTGCGCTCCGGCCGCGCCGACATCTTCCGCTTCGCCGAGGCCATGACCCGTCACACCGGTGAGGTCGACGTCTACCACCTCGGCACCTGGGCGGGCCTCGGCACCCGGCACGGCATCCAGCACTACGCGGACAGCGCCAAGCAGCAGCGCATCGCCAACACCACCTACCGCCGCTTCTACTACTTCCTCACCGCCGACGAACGCACCGGCGACCTCATGCACGCCAACGTCGACTCCGACGAGACCTTCCTCGCCCTCGACCCGATCCGCAAGATCCGCACCGAGCCGTACACCCCCGACCGGCACGCCCTGTCCGTCGGCTTCGGCACCGACTGGAGCGGACTGGTCTCGGCCTGGCTCACCGAGTGGGAACGCGGCGGCCCCAAGGCGGCGAAGGCCAAGGCCCGGGTGCTGTCCACCATGGAGACGATCGCCGCCCAGCCCAACGGCTTCGTCCAGGGCAGCGGCCTGTACGACCTCGACACCGGCCGGTTCGCCGTCGCGAAGGAGCCCAAGGTCGAGGTCTCGCACCTGTCGGCGGTCTTCGGGCTGAACGAACTGTGCGCCGAGCTGATCCACCTCGTCGACATGCCGGAGTTCAAGGAGGCGTACCTCGACTACTGCCGCTACTTCAACGCCACCAAGGCCGAACAGGCCGCGCGCTACGGCAAGAACTTCGGCTCGCTGATCCTCTTCCAGGGACACTCGCGGCTCGACGCGTACGCGGCGGTGCAGAGCGGCGACGAGAAGCTGGCCAAGCGTGCCTGGGAGAAGTTCTACAACAGCGACGGCTACAAGGAGTCGTCGCCGTGGACCACGGAGAAGGTGAGCGGGCCGGTCACGCTCGTGCCGGGCAGCGAGGCGAACTGGGTCTACACCAACGACACCGCGCTGTACGGCCTCGCCGCCATCGAGAACCTGGCGCTGATCGGCGACCGGATGCCGTAGGCCGTACGACCGGACGCCGCAGGCCGCGCCGGGCGCCCCGCCGTCGTCCGGCACCGGCGCGGCAAGGGCACCGCCCGGGACGTCTCCGCCCGCCTCGGCGCCCGGGGGCCGAGGCGGGCCCGGCCCTGGCCGCCGCGGTGCGGGGCGTACGGCTCAACATCCGACGCGGCGTCAGTATCTGTGGGGCCGGCGGGCTCTGCGGACCGAACCATTCACAACGACTCGGGGGCGGGCGGGCGTGGCGCGGCGGAGGCCGGGTCCGACGCCCGCCGGCCGAAGGAAGAAGGCAGGGTCTTGGCCATGGCACAGCTGCCGGGCATCAAGGACGTGGCCCGCGCCGCCGGGGTCTCGGTCGGCACGGTGTCGAACGTCCTCAACCGGCCCGACACCGTCGCCGGGCCGACCAGGATCCGGGTGCTGTCCGCGATCAGCCGACTGGGCTATGTGCGCAGCGATTCCGCGCGCCAGCTCCGGGCGGGCCGCAGCCGCATGATCGCCCTGCTCGTCCTCGACATGGGCAACCCGTTCTTCGTGGAGGTCGCGCGCGGCGCCGAACGCGCGGCGCGCGCGGCAGGGCTCGGCGTCATGCTCTGCAACAGCGGCCAGAGCCCCGCCGAGGAGGCCGACTACCTGGGCCTCTTCGCCGAACAGCGGGTACGCGGCGTGCTGCTCACACCCGCCGATGCCACCGGCCGCACCATCGAGGACTTCCGCCGCCACGGCATCCCCTTCGTCCTCGTCGACCGTGTCGCCGGGGGGCGGGACGGGTGCTCCGTCTCCGTCGACGACGTCACCGGCGGGGCACTCGCCGTACGCCACCTGGTCGACGCGGGCCACCGCGACATCGCGTTCGTCGGCGGCCCCGCCCGGCTCCAGCAGGTCAAGGACCGCCGCGACGGCGCCCGCACGGCACTCGCCGAGGCGGGCCTGGAGCCCGGCGCGCTCAAGGAGATCCCCACCGGCCGCCTCGACGTGGCGGCGGGCCGCGACGCGGGCGCCCGGCTGCTCGGCCTGCCCGACGCGCACCGGCCCACCGCCGTGTTCTGCGCCAACGACCTGCTCGCGCTCGGCGTGCTCCAGGCGATGTACGCGGCGGGTGTCGGCGTGCCGGACCGGCTGGCGATCGTCGGGTACGACGACATCGAATTCGCCGCCGCTGCCGCCGTCCCCCTCACCTCGGTGCGCCGGCCCGCTTCGACCATGGGCGCCATGGCCACCGGTCTCCTCCTGGAGGAGACCGGGACCGCCACCGCGCTGGACCCCGACCCCGACCCCGATCACGAGCACGAGCACGAGCACCAGCGCGTGGTGCTCCAGCCCGAACTGGTCGTACGCCGCTCCACGCTGCCACCCCGCGCAGGCTGACCCGTCGGCCAAGCTCCCTACCACCGGCCACCCTGGCGGCCGGCACCTGCGCGTCGCCGTCCGCGTCACCGGCCGGGCCGCCGTCGGCCGGGCCGTCCATCACGGCTGAATGAGTAATGTCCGCAGGCCCCAAAACCTGCTTATGCTTCACGGGTGTTCGACACGCGGCACATCAGGACCTTCCACGAAGTGGTCAGGACCGGCTCGTACTCCGCCGCCGCCCGTGCCCTGGGGTACACGCAGCCCGCGATCACCCAGCAGATGAAGGCGCTCGAACGCGACGCCGGTACGCCCCTGTTCACCCGGGCCGGCCGTGGCCTGCGGCTCACCGAAGCGGGGGAGACGCTGTCGCGGCACGCGGCCGTCATCCTCGACGACATGTCCGCCGCCCGGCAGCAGATGGACTCCCTCGCCCGGCTGCGCGCGGGACGGGTACGCGTCTGCGCCTTCCCCAGCGCCAACGCCACCCTCGTCCCCGAGGCCATGGCCCTGCTGGCCGCCGGCCACCCCGGGGTGGGAGTGGAACTCCTGGAGGACGAGCCGCCCCGGTCACTGCGGCGCCTCGTGCGCGGTGAATGCGACATCGCGCTCGCCTTCACCTATCCGGGGCCGCACGAGGACGTGCCGGAGGAGGTCGGCGAAGTACCGCTGATGGAGGACCAGTTGCTGGTCCTGCTGCCGGCCGGGCATCCGCTCGCGCGGCGGCGCGCGGTGCGGCTCGCCGACCTCGCGGACGAACGCTGGATCACCGGCTGTCCCCGCTGCCGGGTCCACTTCCTGCACGAGTGCGCCGAACAGGGTTTCGCCCCCGACATCGCCTTCACCACCGACGACAACCTCGTGGTGCAGAGCCTCGTCGCGGAGGGACTCGGAGTGGCCATGATGCCGGGCCTGGTCCTCAACTTCCTCCGCCACCCGAAAGTGGCGGGGCGGGCGTTGCAGCCGGCGTCCCGGCGCCGGATTTCGGCGTATGTCCTGCGCGAGCGGCTGCGGATCCCGGCCACGGCGCTGGTGCTCGGGGAGCTCAGGACGGTCGCGGCGAACAAGATCGGCTGCTGACGGCGCCCCGCCCGTAAACCCATAAGCGGAGCTTGGCCGTTGCCGCACGAATCCTCCTTGGACGCCGCGGGCCGGGCGGCGCGAGGCTGCCCGTATGACCACCGAGACCACAGCCATGACCGGACGCACGACCACGCGTCTCGCCGTACTGATCTCCGAAGTCCGCGAGGCCGTAGCCCTCGGCCTGCCGCCCGACCCGACGGCGTACCTCGTCGGCGAGCGGATCGCGCCGCACCTCGGCGCCCACGACCTGCTCACCGCCGGGCAGCGGGCGGGCGATCCCGAGCGCTACCGCCAGCACCTGCTGCACGCCGAGCGCGACGGGAGTTTCTCGCTCGTCGCGCTCGTCTGGCTGCCGGGCCAGCGCACCCCCGTGCACGACCATGTGGCGTGGTGCACGACCGGCGTCCACGCGGGCGCCGAACACGAACGGCGCTACCGGCTGGTCCCGTCCTGCGACGGCACGGCGGCGCGGCTGGTCGCGACGGAGGACGTCGTCAACCCACGGGGAACGGTGTGCGGGTTCGCGCCGCCCGGAGACATCCACCAGGTCTGGAACACGGGCACGGACGTGGCGATCTCCCTGCATGTGTACGGCGCGGACCTGTCGCGCCTCGGCACGAGCGTCCGGCGGGTGTACGCGATGAGCCCCGGACTCTGAGTACGCCGCTGCCCGCAGACCCATTGACACGCGCGGAGGGCGGGCGGAAACTGCGGGGCGAACTGATCACGAACTTAAGTTCACTGGGCGAACGCACGCCCTTTCCGCCCCGCTCCGCCCTTTCCGCCCCGCTCCGCCCTGATCCGGCCCGCCCCCGATCCGCCCGCCCCGATCCGACCCGAAGGTTCCCCATGCCCCAGAGATCCCTGCGCCCCGTGGCGCTCGTACTCGGCCTGTGCTGGCTGGCCGTCTTCTTCGACGGCATGGACGTCAACATCTACGGCGCGGTCATGCCGCACATGCTCGACGACCAGGGCCTGGGACTGACCCCGGCCAGTGCGGGCACCATCGGCAGCTGGACCACCTTCGGCATGCTCCTGGGCGCGCTGGCCGCCGGAAACCTCACCGACTGGCTGGGCCGGCGGCCCGTCGTGATCTGGTCCGTGATCCTCTTCTCGCTCGGCTCGGCGCTCTGCGCGCTGGCCGAAGGGCCCGCGTTCTTCGGCGCCGGACGCTTCGTCGCGGGCCTGGGCCTCGGCGGACTGATGCCCACCTGCCTGGCCATGGTCATGGAGTTCGCCCCGCGCGGCCGGGTCGCCCTCGCGACCGGGCTGCTGATGACCTCGTACCACGCGGGCGGCATGGTGGCCACCGGCCTCGGCCTGTCCCTCGCCCCGGCGTTCGGCTGGCGCTGGGTGTTCTGGGCCGGTGTCGCTCCCGCGATCGTCGCCGTACCGCTCCTCGTGCGCCACCTGCCGGAGTCGCCCGGCGTGCTGCTCGCCCGCGGCCGCCGCGCCGAGGCCGACGCGATCGCCGACCGGTACGGACTGGAGCGCCCCGAGCCCGCCGAGGCGCCGGCCGCCGGGGCCAAGGGCCGCTGGGACTCGGTGCTCGCGCTGTTCGCCCCCGGCTGCCGCTGGGCGACCCCGCTGCTGTGGGCCGCGTCCTTCTGCGGTCTGCTCCTCGTGTACGGAGTCAGCACCTGGCTCCCGCAGTTGATGCGCGCCTCGGGGTACGGCCTCACCTCCTCCATCAGCTTCCTGATGGTCGTCAACGCGGGCGGCATCGTCGGCATGCTGGTCGCCGGACGCACCGCCGACCGCTTCGGCGCGGTGCGCGTCTCCGCCCTGTGGTTCGTCCTGACCGCCGCCGGAGCGCTGCTGATGGGTCAGGAGCTGGGACTGGCCCTGATGTACGGCGTCGTGTTCCTCACCGGTGTCTGGCTGTTCAGCGCCCAGGTGATGGTCTACGCCGCCACCAACACGGTGTACGCACCCGGCCAGCGCGCCACCGGCCTCGGCTGGGTCACCGGCGTCGGCCGGCTCGGGGCGGTCGTCGGCCCCTCGCTGGGCGGGGCCCTGGTGGCCAACGGCATGCAGGACTGGGGATTCACCGCCTTCGCGGTGGCCGGGCTCTGCGGAGCCGTGGCCATCTCGCTGGTGCCGCTGGCGGCCCGCCGGAGCAAGCGGAGCGGAGCCGGCGCCGCGGCCGCGGCGGCGGCCGCCTGACCGGCGGGACGCCGGCCGGTGACCGGGCCCGCGGGTAACGGTCGTTCACTCGTCCTGGATCAAAGTGCGCCGATCGATTCCGCACCGAGGTGCTGCCGGGCTACGCTCGGGTTCCGCCATCTTTTGGGGAGGGATGATGGTGCCCGTCCCGGAGCACCCGGTCACCGTCCCGCTGCTGGAACGGGAGACGGAACTCGCCGCCGCCACGCGCGCCGTCGAAGCGCTCTGCGCGGACACGCCGGCCGGTGGAGTCCTCGTCTGCAGCGGCGAGGCCGGCCTGGGCAAGACAGCGCTGCTGTCCGAGATCCGGCGGCTCGCCGCCGGACGGTGCACGGTGTGGTCCGCGCGCGGCGGCGAGGCCGTCATCTCCGTCCCCTTCCACGTCGTACGGCAACTCCTGCAGCCCGCCCTCGCCCTGTCCGGCGTCGTGGACGCCAGGGAGCTGCTCGGTGACGGGTACGAGATCATCGGGCCCGCGCTCGGCGTGGCGCCGCCCGACGGGCGGGCGGATCCCCAGGGCGTCCGTGACGGCCTGGACGCCCTCGTCCTGCGGCTGGCGGCCACGCACCGGCCGCTGGTCATGGTGGTCGACGACGCGCACTGGTCCGATCTGGAAACGCTCGGCTGGCTGGCGTCCTTCGTCCAGCGCGAGGACCTCCCGGTGCTCGTCGTCATCGCGTACCGCCCCGAGGAACCCACCGGCGACACGGCGGAGTGCATCCGGGCGGTGGAGGCCGTCGCCCGCCAGTGCGTCTGTCTGCGGGCGCTCACCCCCGAAGCCGTGGCCGGCCTCGCACGGGCCGCGCTCGGGCAGCACGCGGACGACCCGTTCTGCCGTGAGGTGTGGGCGGTCACCGGCGGCAACCTCTACGAGACCGTGGAGCTCGTCGCCAAGGTGCGCGACGAGAACCTGGACCCCGTGGAGGGCTCCGCCGGCGCCCTGCGCGCCCTCGGCGCGTCCGCGCGCGGCACCGGCCTGATCGCCAGGCTCGAAGAACTGGGCACCGCCGCCACCAGGTTCGCCTGGGCGGCCGCCATCCTCGGCACCGAGATCTCACTGGACCTCGCCGCGTCGCTCGCGAGCCTGGACCGCGACCAGGCCGCCGACTGCGCACAGCGGCTGCGCGCGGCCCGCATCCTGGCGGGCAGCGACCCGATGGAGTTCGTCCACCCGCTCATCGCGGGCGCCGTCTACCGCGCCATGCCGCCGGCCACCCGCACCGCCATGCACGGCCGGGCCGCCTGGACACTCACCCGGGCCGGCCTGGGCGCCGCTGCCGCCGCCAGGCACCTCCTCGAAGTCCACCCGGACGACGACCCGGAGCTGGTCGCCCAACTGCGCGAGGCCGCCGCCGAGCACCTCGCCGTCGGCGCCCCGGACGCCGCCAGGCGCTGCCTGGAGCGCGCCCTCCTGGAGCCGCCGCTGCCCGAAGAGCACGCGAAAGTCCTGTACGAACTGGGCTGTGCCACCCTGCTGACCTCACCCGCCACCACCGTCGGCCACCTGACGGCCGCTCTCGGCATGCGCGGTCTCGACGCCGGCCGGCGCGTGGACGCGGTCTTCCGGCTGTCCCAGGCCCTCACCCACAACAACCAGACGCGGGAGGCGGCGCAGGTCGTGGCCGCCGAGGCCGCCAGGACCGCCCCGGGCCCCGCCCGGATGCGCCTCCAGGCCGTGCACTTCCTGTGGGAGGGCGTGCAGGCGGCCGAGGACGACGGCCCCGGACGCTCCCGGCGCCTCGCCGAGATGACCGACGGCCTCCAGGGGCGCGACAACTCCGAACGCGCGCTGCTCATACTGAGGGCCTTCGACGCGGCCGCGCGCGGGGAGAACGCGGAGGAGATCGTCCAGATCTGCGACCGCGCCCTGCTGGACGGCCGGCTCGCGCCGGGCCTCGGCTGGACCAACACCGAATGGGGCTTCGAGCCCCCGGCCCTGCTCGGCCTCGCGTACGCCTTCGCCGACCGCCTCGACCGGGCGGAGAGCCTCTTCGACCAGGCACTGCGCGACTTCGAGATCTCCGGCTGGAGCGGCGGCCACCTGGCCTTCGCGCACGCCCTCGTCGGCTACCTCCAGCGCAGGCGCGGCAGGCTCGCCGAGGCCGAGGCGTACCTGCGTGAGAGCCTGCGCCTGGCCGAGCGCGTCGGCAACGGCCTGCCGATGCACTGGGACGCCGCCTGCATGCTCATCGACACGCTGCTCGCGCGGGGCAGGACCGAAGAGGCCCAGGAAGCGGCCGACCGCCACGGGTTCGCCCCGCCGTACCCGTCGTCGATCGTCGTCCCCGACGCGCGGTGCGTACGCGGAAGACTGCTGCTGGCCCAGGGCCGCACCAAGGAAGCCGTCGTCGAACTCGAAGCCGCCGGGCAGGCGTTGGCGGCGCGTGGCCGGCACAACGGTGTCATGGCCCCCTGGGCGGGCGACCTCGCCCGCGCGGTGGCCGCCGACGACCCCGGCCGCGCGGCCGCCCTCGCCGCCTACGTGCGCGACCGCGCGGAGCGCTTCGGCACGGACACCGCCATCGGGGAGTCACTGCGCTGCGCCGCGGCCCTGGAGGAGGGGGAGCGGGCCGTGGAACTGCTGGCCAAGGCGGTCGCGTTCCTCGAGAACTCCCCCTGCGCGTACGAGCACGCCCTGGCCCGCGTCGAGTACGGCATCGCAGCGCGCTCCGAGGACGAGCTGGCCCGGGGCCTGGCCCTCGCGGAGAAGTGCAGCGCCGACGGACTGGTGACGCGGGCCGGGGAGGCACTGAGTTCGCTCTGAAGCCTGTTCCGGCCTGTTCCGGCCTGTTCCGGCCTGCTCGGGACTGCTTCGGACCGTCGTTCCCCGGGATCAGCGCTCCAGCTCCTTGTGCGCGCTCTCGGGAAGCCGGAAGTACACCGCGGTGGACACCAGGCAGAGCGCGGCGACGTACCACGGGAACAGCCCCGGGCGGCCCAGCTCCTTGAACAGCGTGCCCACGTACGGCGCCGTCCCGCCGAAGAGCGCGACCGTGAGGGAGTACGGGAAACCGATGCCGGCGGCACGCACCCTGGCCGGGAAGATCTCCGCGTTGACCGCCGCCGAGATCGAGGTGAAGCCGGTGAGCAGGACCATCCCCGCGCACTGCACGAGCAGCAGCGACATGAAGGAGCCGTTGACGGAGCGCAGCAGCGGCACGCTCAGCAGCACGAAGCCGATACCGAAGAACAGCAGCAGCGGCTTGCGGCCGTAACGGTCGGAGAGCAGTCCGCCGACCGGCTGGAGCAGCGCGAAGAAGGCCAGCGAGACGGTGCCCGCGAGCAGCGCGTCGGACTTGGCGATGCCCGCGTTCAGTTCGGCGTACGTCGGCAGGTAGGACGTCCACGTGTAGTACGCGATCGTGCCGCCCGCCGTGATGCCGCAGATCAGCAGCGACTGGCGCGGGTGGTGGCGCAGGGCGTCGAAGAGGCCCGGACGGGACTTGCGCACCTGCTCGGTGGCGAGCGTCTCCTGGGCCCCGCGACGGATCCAGAACCCGACCAGGCTGAGCGCCGCGCCCACGACGAACGGAACGCGCCACCCCCAGCCCTCCATCGCCCCCTCGCCGAGACCGGCGACGAGCGCGGCGGCGATGCCGGACGCGGCGAGCTGGCCCACGGTGGTCGAGACGTACTGGAAGCTGGAGAAGAGACCGCGCCTGCCGGGTCCGGCGGACTCCACCAGGAAGGTGGTCGAGGCGGCGAACTCACCCCCGACGGACAGCCCTTGGAGCAGCCGGGCACCGACCAGCACCACAGGGGCGAGGATCCCCGCGGACGCGTACGTCGGTGTCAGGCCGACCAGCAGGCTGCTGCCGCCCATCAGGAGAATGGTGACGGTGAGCGCGGCACGCCGCCCGTGCCGGTCCGCCACGGCGCCCATCAGCAGGCCGCCGACGGGCCGCATGAAGAAGCCGACGGCGAAGACGGCGAAGGTGGAGAGCAGGGGGACGAGGGAGTTCCCGGTGCCCGGGGGGAAGATCTGGCCGGCGATGTAGGTGGCGAGGAAGGTGTACGCGTACCAGTCGTACCACTCGACGGCATTGCCCACGGAGGCCGCGAGCAACTGCCGGACGGGGCGGCGCGCAGGGGCGAGGGTCTGTGTCATGATCATGACCCTCCCCCGGTGGAAGCGGCGTCAATCGCCCCACTGCGGCGCCGGCGCTCAGCTCTCCGAGGTGCCGGTCGCTTCCGCGCCGCCTCGTACCGCCGGGACGTGCTCGTCATCGCCCGGGCCGCCGGCGGCGTCTGCCGGCGCGTGGCCCCCACGGGTGCCGTCCGCGGGACTTTTTTTGGCCGGCCGGTCGAAGGGGCAGCTTCCTGGTGCACCTGCGAAGGAGGCTGAAACAATGTTCGAAGGCTTCGAAACCGGGCGGGTCCAGACCGGTGAGGCATCCGTCTTCGTCCGCCACGGCGGGGAGGGTCCGCCGGTGCTGTTGCTGCACGGCCACCCCCGGACCTCCGCGACCTGGCACCGCGTCGCCCCGCTGCTCGTCGAACGGGGCTTCACGGTCGTCTGCCCCGACCTGCGGGGATACGGCCGGTCCCGCGGTCCGGCGCCCACTGCGGACCACTCGGGTCATTCCAAGCGTGCCGTCGCCGACGACATGGTGGCGGTGATGCGTTCCCTCGGGCATGCCCGGTTCGCGCTCGCCGGACACGACCGCGGGGGCGCCGTCGCGTTACGTCTCGCCCTCGACCACCCCCGAGCGGTGTCCCGGGCGGCGTTCATCGACTGCCTGCCCGTCACCGAGCACCTGTCCCGCATCACCGCCGAGTTCGCCACGCAGTGGTGGCACTGGTTCTTCTTCGCCCAGCCGGACATACCCGAGCGGGTCATCAACGCGGACCCGGACAGCTGGTACCGCGGCGACCCGCGGAGCATGGGGCAGGAGAACTACGACGAATGGCGGGAGGCCACGAGGAACCCCGACGTGGTGCGGGCGATGCTGGAGGACTACCGGGCCGGCCTCACCGTCGACAGGCACCACGAAGAGGCCGACCGGGCCGGCGGGACACGGGTCCGGTGCCCCGCACTGATCCTGTGGTCGCTCCAGGACGATCTCGAAGAGCTCTACGGAGACCCGTTGGAGATCTGGCGGCGCTGGGCGCCCGACGCACGCGGCCACGGCATCGACTCCGGGCACCACGTGGCCGAAGAGGCCCCGGACGCGCTCGCCGCCTCCCTGGGAGACTTCTTCGGCGGCTGACCCGGGCGGGAACGACCGCCCCGGCCGCCTCCCGCCCGGCTCGGGGAGGTCCGGCCGGGGCGCTAACGCCTGGAGCAGCGCAGGCTCTTCAGGTCGACGGTGTCGCTCATCGTCCGCATCCCGAGGTCGTTGGGGTGGAGGTGGTCGCCGCTGTCGTACGCCGGAAGGATCCGTGACGGCGCGGCCGGGTCCTTGAGCGCCCCGTCGAAGTCGACGACCGCGTCGAAAACGCCGCTGTCGCGGATGAAGGCGTTGACCTCCTGCCGTACGGCCTCTCCCGCCGGCGTCCACTCCCGCCAGCCCTCGTACGGCATGACGGTCGCCCCGACGACGCACACCCCCGCGGCGTGCGACCTGCCGACGAGCTGCCGGTAACCGGTGATCAGGTCGGCGGCCGTCGGCGCGGGCACGGCCTTGATGTCGTTGACCCCTTCGAGCAGGACCATGGTGCGCACGCCCCGCTGCGAGAGCACGTCCCGGTCGAGGCGTCTGAGCGCGCTCTCGCCGGCGCCGTCCCTGAGGACCTTGTTGCCGGAGATGCCTTCATTGGCGACGCCCTTGATGCGCGAGCCGGGGTCGGCGTCCAGCCGGCGGGCCAGGAAGTCGGGCCAGCGGCGGTTGGTGTCGCGGGTCGAGACGGCGCCGTCGGTGATCGAGTCGCCGAGCGTCGCCACGGCGCCGGTGCCGCGCCGGGCGTCGACCGTCACCGCGTCGAGGTAGAACCACGAGGTGATCTTCTGGGTGTAGGGCGTGGCGGAGTCGTCCGCGGCGTGGTCTCCGGCGGGGGCGACGTACGAGGTCTGCAGGGCCATCTTGTGGCCGGTCGCGGCGCCGCCCGCCTGCCGCACGTACACGCTGACGGCCAGGTCCGACCGCGGCCGGACCGGGCCGGGCAGCGGGTCGCTGTGGACGGACCCGCCGGGCGGGACGGTGACCGAGGGCGATCCGGCGAAGGTCAGCGGCCGGTTGGTGCCCGGCACCAGCGCGGCGCCGGTGGCGCGCAGCCCGGCGTAGGCGCGGCCGAACGTCACCGGCTGGTCGCCGAAGGCGTTGGAGAGCCGGATCCGCAGCCCGCTGCCGCCCGCGCTTGTGTGCACGACGAGCCGGTACGTGCGTTCGGGGGCCGCGCCCGCGGTGGACAGCCGGTCCGTGCTGGCGGCCCAGGTGACGACGGGGGTGGTGCCGCGCGCGGCGGAGGCCCCGGGGGACGGGGCGGCGGTGGACGGCGGCCCCGAGGCGAGGAGCGTCCCTATCGCGACGGCGACGGCCGCCAGGGAGCGTGGGGCGTGTGTGCGCGACACGGGTCTGTTCATGGCGCGGAGATCCCTCCCCTGGGCATGGGCGTGCCGGAAACGGCACTCAGGGAATTGACTCCCGGCACGGCGCGTGTTGTCCAGGGTGCGAAACCGGCAGCGGTGGCTCGCGCGAAGGGGGTCAGGGACTCTGGTGCGGCACAGTGGACCACGCCGGAGCGGTGTCCGCGACGCGGCACGCCATCAGGTAGAGCGGAATCGGCGGCGTGTACGGCGAGCTGCCTTCCGGCGAGTGGATCAGGCGCGGACGCGTCGCGGGTACGTACACCCCGGGAACGTACTGGGCCGGCTGCGGCCAGAGGAGGCCGTGGTCGGACTCGGCCGGCACGACCCACCACCACCAGTCGGCGTCGGCGAAGACGCAGCCGGGCCGGGACAGATGCGCCATCATCCGGAATCCGTGCCGCGCGGGAAGGCCCACCGCGTCGCAGCCGAGCGGTGCGGAGAGACCGGGCGGCACGGGGAGCCGGACCCGCCCGCCGCCGTGCTCACCGTGCTCACTGGGCCCGCCGTGCTCACCGTGCTCACTGGGCCCGCCGTGCTCACCGGGCCCGCCGTGCTCGCGGTTCGCACGGCGGCGGGCACGCGAAAGGCGGCCGGCCGGCAGGCTGGTCATCACGGACCTCAGCAAGGAAGCTCCGCCCAGACGATCCGTCCGGGGCCGTCCGCGACGTCGCGCGTTCCCCAGAAGCTGCTCAGGGCGTCGACGAGCTGCAGCCCGCGCCCGTGTTCCTCGTGGCCGGCCTGGCGCAGCTGCGGCCCGGTGGGACGCATTCCCTGGTCCTTCACGGCGACACGCAGCCGGCCGTCGCTGTCGCGCAGTTCGCACGCGACGTGCTCGCTCGCGGTGTGCAGCACGGCATTGGTGAACAGTTCGGTGACGATCAGAGCCGCCGTGTCGCAGGCGTCCTCGTCGACGTCCCACTGCGTGAGCTGCTGCCTGGTCAGGCGTCGGGCGGCGGCCACGCACTCCGTTCGTGCGGGTAATTCGAATCCGTACCGGCGTATGGCTGTCCCCCGGCATAGGTCCATGAGCTGGGGGACGAGCGCAGTGCCTGGTGCCACGAGCGTTTCCTCACGGTGTGGGGGGCAGCGCCGGACAACTGCCTCCCCCCGGGGGCGGCGTGCGGCATCCGCGTGAACTGGTTCGCCACTCAACTCTCCTCCTGAACGCGACACTTGGCAAGGGGCACTGTGAAAATTGCAGAGTGTCATTTCTTTGCTCGCGGCCGCGTGGCACACTGCTCGCAACAGCCCATGGGGAGGTCTGAAGTGAGTGAACCGCGGTCCGCCCCGACGGTGGGACAGGTCGTCCTCGGCAAGCGTCTGCTGGACCTGCGCGAGAGAGCCGGCCTGAGCCGCGAAGAGGCCGCCAGGGTGCTCCGCGTCACCCCGGCCACCGTCCGCAGGATGGAGACGGCCGAGGTCGCGCTCAAGATCCCTTACGTACAGCTCCTGCTGCAGGCGTACGGGCTCCCCGGGGAGGAGATCGCCTCTTTCGTCGAGCTGACCGAGGAGGCGAACAGGCCCGGCTGGTGGCAGCGGTTCCACGGCATCCTGCCCGACTGGTTCAGCATGTACGTCAGCCTGGAGGGTGCCGCGTCACTCATCAGGGCGTACGAACCGCAGTTCGTACCGGGTCTCCTGCAGACCGAGGATTACGCCCGCGCCATCATGCGCGGCGGAGCCGTCGGCCAGACCAGGCCCGACGCCATCGAGCGGCACGTGGCCCTGCGCATGGAGCGCCAGAGCCTCCTCACCCGCCCCGACGCCCCGAAGCTGTGGGTCGTCATGGACGAGACGGTCCTGCGCCGGCCCGTCGGCAGCCCGGACGTGCTGAGGGAGCAGATCGACCGCCTCCTGGAGGCCGCCGACATGCCCAACGTCACCTTGCAGATCGCCGAGTTCGCGACGGGACACCACCCCGGAACCTACGGCCCCTTCGTCCTCTTCCGTTTCGCCGTGCCGGAACTCCCGGACATGGTCTACAGCGAGTACCTGACCGGCGCGGTCTATCTCGACTCGCGCTCCGAGGTGGCGTCCCACCTCGAAGTCATGGATCGCATGGCGGCCCAGGCCGCGACTGCACAACGCACGAAGGAGATCCTCAAGGATCTCCGCAAGGAGCTGTGATGGACCGGATATACAACGGCATGCCCGCGAACGACCTGCCCGCCGAGGGCTGGTACAAGCCGTGGAGCGGCGGCAACGGCGGCAACTGCATCGAGGCCATGAAGCTGGCCGACGGCAGGGTCGCGGTCCGCCAGTCCGCCGACCCCGAGGGCCCCGCGCTGATCTACACCCCCGGTGAGATCGCCGCCTTCATCCAGGGAGCCAAGGCCGGCCAGGCGGACTTCCTGCTCACCTGAACCACCGTGCCGCCCCCCGTTCCTCACCGTCCACCGTCCACCGCTACCCACGGAGCGCCGTATGACCGGGCAAGACCACACAGCCGTCGAGATCGACACCAGCAAACCGCACCCGGCGCGCATGTACGACTGGTTCCTGGGCGGCAAGGACAACTACCCGGTGGACGAGGAGATGGCGCGCCAGCTCCTGGCCCTGGACTCCCGGGGGCGCGACATGGCACGGGTCAACCGGGCGTTCATGCACCGTGCCACGCGCTGGCTCGCCGAGAACGGCGTACGCCAGTTCCTCGACGTCGGCACGGGCATACCGACCGAGCCGAACCTCCACCAGGTCGCCCAGCGGACCGCGCCCGACGCGCGCGTCGTCTACTGCGACAACGACCCGATCGTGCTCGCCCACGCGGAGGCGCTGCTGCGCTCCACCCCCGAGGGTGCCACCGAGTACATCCAGGCCGACGCCCGCGAACCCGACCTCATCCTGGAACGGGCCGGCAAGACGCTCGACTTCACCCAGCCGGTCGCGCTGTCCCTCGTCGCGCTGCTGCACTTCGTGGGCGACGAGGACGGTGCGCACGCGCTGGTGAACCGCCTCATGGACCGGTTGCCGTCCGGCAGCTACCTGGTCCTTTCCCACGTCACCGGGGACTTCGACCCCGAGGGCGCGGCGAAGGCGGCCGCGATGTACTCCGCGAGGGGCCTCACGCTGCGGCCGCGCTCGCGTGAGGAGTTCGCCGCGTTCTTCAACGGCTTCGAGCTGGTCGAGCCGGGCGTCTCGCTGGCCGCCGACTGGCATCCCGAGCTCGGCGAAGTCGTCGAGACCGCGGGCGACGACCCGATCCCGGGCTACACGGGCGTGGCCCGCAAGCTCTGACGACGGCCTCCCCCCCCTGCTGCCCGCCCCTCACCGGTCCGGGGCAAGCCCCCAGACCCCTGGACGCCCTCCGGTGCTTGAGGAGCGGGGTCTGGGGCGGAGCCCCCGCGCGGCGGAGCCGCAAAGTGTCGCAGCGGGAAGCGGCGGGCAGGGGAACAGACCCGTGGGGAAGGCGGCCCGCCCGCCCTAGCCGGGGAATCCGGCGTCGGTGAGGCCGTCGAGTACCGACGTGACCCGGGTCCATGTGGCGAAGTCGCGTTCCAGGGGCGGGACTTCCGCGCCGCCCCCGGCACCCCACTCCGCCGCGATCGCCACGGCGTCCCGCCCGCTCGCCGCCCCCGCGGCGAGCGCCGCCGCGCCGAGTGCGACCAGTTCGCCGGCCTCGGGGATCAGCAGTGGGCGCCCGGAGAGGCGTCGTACGGTCTCCACCCACGTACGTCCCCGGGCTCCGCCCCCGACCAGTCGCAGCGGACGCGACGCCACCGCCGGATCGGCGGGGTCGAGGCCGCAGGAGCGCAGTACCTCGTCCAGGGCCCGCAGCACGGTCACCGCCGCGCCCTCGTAGGCGGCGCCCAGGAGCTGCTGCGGGGTGGTGTGGTGGCGCAGGCCGGTCAGGAGGCCGGAGGCGGCGGGCAGGTCGGGGGTGCGTTCGCCGTCGAGGTAGGGGAGGAGCACCGCCTCGCCGCCCGGCGCGGCGTCGTCGCGGTCCAGGCCCAGGAGGGCGGCGACCTTGTCGACGGCGAGGGTGCAGTTCAGGGTGCAGGCCAGCGGCAGGTAGCCGCCGTCGGCGGCGGCGAAGCCGGCCAGCGCGGGCGAGTCCGGCCGGGTGCGGGTCGCCGCGAACACCGTGCCGGACGTGCCCAGGCTGAGCACCGGATGGTCCAGCAGCCCGGCGCCGCCGAGACCCAGCCCCACCGCCGCGGCCATGTTGTCGCCCGTACCCGCCGCGACGGCGATCCCGGCGGGCAGGCCGAGCTGTCCTGCCGCCGTGTTCGTGAGGGAGCCGATGCGGGTGGCTCCGGTGGGAGCCACGGGCGGCAGCAGCTTCTCGTCCAGGCCGGCCAGGCCGAGGAGCTGCGGGTCGTACGCGCCGGTGGCGGTGGAGTACCAGCAGGTGCCCGAGGCGTCGCCCGGGTCGGTCGCGGCCACCCCGGCGAGGCGCTCGGTGAGGAAGTCGTGGGGCAGGCGTACGGCGGCGGCCGACTCGGCGGCGTACGGCTCGTTCTCGCGCAGCCACCGCCACTTGGCGGCCGTCATGGAGGCGACGGGCACGGATCCGGTGCGCGCCGTCCACGCGGCCGGGCCGCCGAGCGCCTCGGTGAGGGCGGCGGCCTGCGGGGCCGAACGGGTGTCGTTCCACAGCAGGGCGGGCCGCAGCGGGCGCCCGGCGCCGTCGAGGACGACCAGACCGTGCTGCTGGCCGGCGACCGCGATGCCGGTGACGGCGGAGGCCGGTACGCCGGACTCGCGGAGCCCGGCGGCGACGGCGGCGACCAGGGCCTGCCACCACTCCTCCGGGTCGCTCTCGCGCGCGCCCCCCTCGCCCGTGACCCGGTGCGGCGCGCGCCCGACGGCCAGCAGCCGGCCGGTGGCGGCATCGGTGAACGCCGCCTTCGTGGACTGCGTGGAACTGTCCACTCCGATGACGACCCTGCTCGGCTGCATGGGACCCCTCACTTCCTCGGCTGCGTGTCTTCTCATGGCTTCCGCGCCTTCTCGGCCTTCTTGGTCTTCTGTGGAACAGGTTGGTCGTGCAGTATTAGTCATGTCAACAAACAAATGGAGGCCGGTCACATGTCGGAACGCTTCACCCCCACCCCTGACGACAAGTTCACCTTCGGTCTGTGGACCGTCGGCTGGCAGGGCGTCGACCCCTTCGGTACGGCGACACGCCCCGCTCTCGACCCGGTCGAGTCCGTCCGGCGCCTCGCCGGGCTCGGCGCCCACGGCGTCACCTTCCACGACGACGACCTCATCCCCTTCGGCTCCACGGACGCCGAGCGCGAGGCGCACGTCAAGCGGTTCCGCCAGGCGCTGGACGACACCGGCATGAAGGTGCCGATGGCCACCACGAACCTCTTCACCCACCCCGTCTTCAAGGACGGCGCGTTCACCGCCAACGACCGCGACGTACGCCGCTACGCCCTGCGCAAGACGATCCGCAACATCGACCTCGCCGTCGAACTCGGCGCCACCACCTACGTCGCCTGGGGCGGCCGTGAGGGCGCCGAGTCCGGCGCCGCCAAGGACGTGCGCGTCGCCCTCGACCGCATGAAGGAAGCCTTCGACCTCCTCGGCGAGTACGTCACCGAGCAGGGCTACGACCTGCGCTTCGCCATCGAGCCCAAGCCAAACGAGCCGCGCGGCGACATCCTGCTCCCCACGATCGGCCACGCGCTCGCGTTCATCGAACGCCTGGAACGCCCCGAAATGGTCGGTGTGAACCCCGAGACCGGCCACGAGCAGATGGCCGGGCTCAACTTCCCGCACGGCATCGCCCAGGCCCTGTGGGCGGGCAAGCTCTTCCACATCGACCTCAACGGCCAGACCGGCATCAAGTACGACCAGGACTTCCGCTTCGGCGCCGGCGACCTGCGCCAGGCCTTCTGGCTCGTCGACCTGCTGGAGACGGCCGGCTACGAAGGCCCCCGCCACTTCGACTTCAAGCCGGTGCGCACCGACGGCATCGACGGGGTGTGGGCCTCCGCCGCCGGCTGCATGCGCAACTACCTCATCCTCAAGGAGCGGGCCGCCGCCTTCCGCGCCGACCCGGCGGTCCAGGACGCCCTGCGCGCCTCCCGGCTCGACGAACTCGCCGAGCCCACCGCCGAGGACGGCCTCGCGGCCCTCCTCGCGGACCGCGGGGCCTACGAGGACTTCGACGTCACGGAGGCGGCCGAGCGGAGCATGGCCTTCGAGACGCTGGACCAGCTGGCACTGGACCACCTGCTGGGCGTACGCCCGTAACCGGGGTCAGTACGCCGCCGGGTCGGCCAGTACGTCCCGTACCACCAGCGCCGCCGCGCCACGCGCCGCGTCCCCCGTCAGGGACGCGGCGCGCAGCCGGCCGCCCGGCCCGGACCACAGGCCGGACACCACCCGGCGGCTCAGCTCCCGGTCGGCGGGGGGCGACAGCCACGGCATCAGCGTCCGGTAGATCCCGCCGAGCACCACCGCGTCCGGATCGAAGAGATTCACCGCGCCGGACAGCACGAGCCCCAGCATGGCCCCGGCCTGCCGGATCGCGGCCACGGCCCGCGCGTCGTCCGCGCGCGCCCGGGATTCGAGCTCCGTCACCCCCGGCAGCCCGGCACTCTCGTCGATGCCCGCCGCCCGCAGCACCGCGCGCTGGCCGGCGTACTGCTCCAGACAGCCCCGCGATCCGCAGCGGCACTCGGGCCCCTCCGGGTCCACCACCACGTGCCCGATCTCGCCGGCGAACCCGTGCGCGCCGCGCAGCAGTTCGCCACCGAGGACGAGCGCGCCGCCGACGCCGATCTCCCCGCTGAGGTAGAGGAACGTCCGCTCGCGGCCGAGATCGCCGAACCACAGCTCGGCCAGTGCCGCCAGGTTCGCCTCGTTGTCGGAGCCGACCGGCAGCGCCCGCCGCCCGGGCAGCAGCTCCGCCAGCGCCCGCGCGAAGACGTCCTCGGCCGCGACCCCGTTCCACCCCAGGTTGGGCGCCTGGCGGACCGTACCGCCGGAGACCAGGCCGGGCAGTGCCAGCTGCACGCCGGCCGGCCGCAGGTCGAGCCCGGCCGCCGACTCCCACGCCCGCGACGCGATCAGGGCGGCGCGTGCCAGGACTTCGGCGGGCTCGGCGCCGCGGTTGTCGGTGTGCTCGGTGAGCCGTACCCGGTCGCTTCCCGACAGGTCCGTCACGCACACCGACACGTAGTCGATGTTGACCTCGACGCCCAGTCCGGCCACGCCGGTGCGCGCCACCTCCAGGACGGTGCCGGGCCGCCCCGCCTGCCCGCTGAACGTCTTCCCCGACTCGGTGAGGAACCCGCCGGCCAGCAACTGCTCGACCAGCGAGGAGACGGCGGCCCGCGTCAGCCCCACCCGGGCCGCGACGGCGGCACGCGTCACCTCGCCCCCGTCGTGGACGGCGCGCAGCACCAGACTCAGGTTGTGCCGGCGCACGGTGTCCTTGTCGGCCTTGGGTTCCAGCCGCGGGGGGTTGCTCTTCATGGCACCGAGAGCCTAGGCGACGCCGTGCGGCGGGCGGCCCCCCGGGCGTTGTCAGTGGTGGGAGGCAGGATGCAGGTCATGACGAACACATCAGCCGTTCTCGAAAACACCGCCGCGTACGCCGAGGCGGTACAGACCGCGACGCGCGCGGCCGCCGCCTATTACGGCCGGGGCGACAGCGCCCTGGACGACGACGCGTACGACCGGCTGGTGCGGGCGATCGAGGGGTACGAGCAGGCCCACCCGGACGAAGTGCTGCCGGACTCCCCGACCGGGAAGGTGGCCGGCGGCGCCGCGGTCGGGGACGTGCCGCACACCGCGGCGATGCTGTCGCTGGACAACGTGTTCTCCGCCGAGCAGTTCGCCGGCTGGACGGCCTCCCTGGAGCGCAGACTCGGCCGGCCGGTGGAGCGGTGGAGCGTCGAGCCCAAACTCGACGGCCTCGCCGTCGCCGCCCGCTACCGGCACGGCAAGCTGGTCCGGCTCATCACGCGCGGGGACGGCACGGCGGGCGAGGACGTGTCGCACGCGAAGGGCACCGTCGTCGGCCTGCCCGACGAGCTGACGGAGCCGGCCACCTTCGAGGTGCGCGGCGAAGTCCTCATGACGACCGAGCAGTTCGAGAAGGCGAACGCGGTGCGCACGGAGCACGGCGGCGAGCCGTTCGCCAATCCGCGCAACGGCGCGGCGGGCACGCTGCGGGCCAAGGACCGCCCGTACACCGTGGAGATGACGTTCTTCGCGTACGGAGCCCTGCCGCTGGCCGGCTCGGGTGAACTCGGCGAGGGGCTGGGGGAGTGGCCGCACAGCGAGATCCTGCGGCGCGTCGCCGCGCTCGGCGTGCACACCGCTGCCGGCACCGCGGTGCCGCCGCGCACGGCGGCCACCGTCGAGGAGGTGCAGGCCCGGGTCGAGGAGATCGCAGCCCTGCGCCCCGAGCTGCCGTTCGGCATCGACGGGATCGTGGTCAAGGCCGACTCCGCGGCCGACCAGCGGGAGGCGGGGGCCGGTTCGCGTGCGCCCCGGTGGGCCATCGCGTACAAACTGCCCGCCGTGGAGAAGGTCACCCGTCTCGTCGCCGTGGAGTGGAACGTCGGGCGGACCGGGATCATCGCGCCGCGCGCCGTCCTCGAACCGGTGGAGATCGACGGGTCCACCGTCACGTACGCCACGCTGCACAACCCGGCCGACATCACCCGCCGCGGCCTGCGCCTCGGCGACCAGGTGATGGTCTACAAGGCCGGCGACATCATCCCGCGCGTCGAGGCGCCGGTCGTCCACCTGCGGACCGGCGACGAACAGCCGATCGCCTTCCCCGAGGCGTGCCCGCAGTGCGGCTCGGAGATCGACGCCGGCGAGCAGCGCTGGCGCTGCGTGCGCGGTCGCGACTGCCGGGTGGTGGCGTCCATCGCGTACGCCGTCGGGCGCGACCAGCTCGACATCGAGGGCCTCGGTGCGACGCGCGTCGTCCAGCTCGTGGACGCGGGCCTGGTCGCCGACTTCGCCGACCTGTTCGTTCTCACGCGTGAGCAGCTCCTGACACTGGACCGGATGGGGGAGACCAGCGCCGACAATCTGCTGGCCGGTATCGAGCGGGCCAGGGCCCGGCCGCTCTCCCGTGTCCTGGCGGCACTCGGCGTGCGGGGCACGGGCCGCTCCATGTCCCGCCGCATCGCGCGGCACTTCGCGACGATGGACCGTCTGCGGGCCGCCGACGCGGAGGCGGTGCAGCGGGTGGAGGGCATCGGGGCGGAGAAGGCGCCGGTGATCGTCGCCGAGCTCGCCGAACTGGCACCGCTGATCGGCAAGCTCGTCGCCGCGGGCGTGAACATGACGGAGCCCGGGGCGACGCCGCCGGCCAAGGACGCGGACGCGCGGGAACAGGCGGAACAGGACGTGCCCGCGGGGCCGCTCGGCGGTATGACCGTCGTCGTCACCGGTGCGATGACCGGGCCGCTGGAGAAGCTCAGCCGCAACCAGATGAACGAGGTCATCGAACGCGCCGGAGGCAAGGCGTCGTCCAGCGTCTCGAAGCGCACGGCATTGGTGGTGGCGGGCGAGAACGCCGGGTCCAAGCGTGCGAAGGCCGAGGACCTCGGCGTACGCATCGCCACCCCGGACGAGTTCGCGGCGATGGTCGCGGACCTGCTGCCGGGGACCTAGATGATCGATTCCAAGGGGTTTGGTGGCTTGCTGGGTTAGCTACTTCGACAGAGAGGGCGGTGGCCAAGCTCAGTCGATTATGAATCCGGCCGAACGCAGGGTTGCCTGCGCTGCCTCACGGCGCTGCTCAGGAACGAGCACGATGTCGGCGTGAAAGGTCGAAGCGGTGAACACCGGGACGCGGGCTCGAGCCAACGGAGCCAAGACGGCGGACAGCAGGCCAGGTTCGTCGAGGCTATGGTCCGGGTCGGCGTCGTATAGCGCTATCCAACGGTCGCCGGGCGGGGCGGACGTGTCCGCGGCACGGATCACCGTCAGCCCTTCGGGAGCCCGTATCAGGGCCAGCCAATCGCGGTCGTCCGGTTCGCGCTCCCCGGGGTGGTGTTCGAGGACCAGGGATGCTTCCAGTACCCGCAGCCGTCGTGGCGAACTGGCTGGCGTCTCGCCCAAGTCGAGGGTGAAGGCCACACGATCGAGCCCGGGGCCGTCGTAATCCTTGCGGATGCCGGTAGGCGCGAAGCCGAGCCGGGTGTGGAAGGCTTGCGAGCCGGTGTTCTCCGGGCTGGTGACACAGTGCACATAGCGACGGCCGTGTGATCGTGCGTGCGCGAAGAAGGCCCGATACAGAACCTGACCGATCCCCTGACCCTGCAACGACGGGTCAACTCCCACGAAGTGGATGTAGGCGACGTCCGGCTCAGTCTGCGACAGGAAGCCGACCAGAAAGGCGACGAGTTCACCGTCAGGCTGTTCGACCAGGAAGCTGCTGGGCGTGAAGTGCTGGAAGTACAACCGAGGCAACAGCAGCGCTCGTTCCAAGGACCCTGCGTCACCCTTGAACCCACCCCACCATGTGTCCAGCACGCCGAGCACACGCGGATGGTCTTCGGCGGTGGGGTGCCTGACTATGAGGCCGTTAGGAAGATCAGCAATCATTTCAGCAGTCTGCCATCGCGTGATAGGACCCCAACCACGACTACCGGGCCTCGTGCTCCTGGATCGGAAACAACTACTCGGCTTGTTCGTTATCTTCGGGATGCGAACGGTGCCTTAAGTCGAGCTCAGCACCGGTCTCCTGATGTTCCGCGCAGCCCTGAACGCCATGGACACCACGGCAGTCCCGATCCGGGAAGGCGAGCCTCCTGCCCATCAACATCCTCAGCTACGCGGAGGTCGACGCGCTCAGTCGCTGGATCGATTCCGGGCGAATCGCCTGCGCGCATGGTACGAGGGCGTCCAACGTCAGTGTGTGAAGACAGAGTCGGACACCCTCGCGACCGCACTTTATGTGAAGACTGACGACCTGTTGAAGGCGTCTGCGCATCTCGCGCCATGGCGGCCAGCCGTGGGGATCGCCCCGCAGCTCACCGACGCCGAGCTCGTCACGCTGGCGATGATGCAGGCCATGCTCGGCTTCAACTCCGAGGCCAAGTGGCTCCGCTACGCCCGTTCCCACCTGCGGCATCTCTTCCCGTACCTGCCCAAGCAGCCCGGCTACAACAAGCGGCTGCGCAAGGGCGCCGAGCTGCTTCGGCGGGTCACCCGGCTACTGGCCACCGACACCAAAGTCTGGAACGACGACGTGTGGATCGTGGACTCCACACCGGTGGAATGCGGCCGCTCACGCGAGACCGTCAAGCGTTCCGACCTGGCCGGATGGGCCGAGTACGGGTACTGCGCCAGTCACAGCCGCTTCTTCTGGGGCCTGCGCCTGCACCTGGTATGCACTCTCCAGGGCCTGCCGGTTGCCTTCGCCCTGACCGGGGCCAAGGCCGACGAGCGCGAGCCCCTGCTGGACCTCCTTGCTGCCGAGCCCGGCCTCGTGGCCGCGCGTCCCGCCCAGACGCTGATCGGCGACAAGAACTACTTCGGCCGGGGCTTTGAAGCAGAGCTGGCCAAACAGGACATCCGGCTGCTGCGGCCGGCCCGCAAAGGTGAGCCGGAGCGGCCCGGAGCTCCCCTGTTCAAACCCTTGCGGCAGGTCATCGAGTCAGTCAACGAGACCTTCAAGGGCCAACTCAACCTCGAACAGCACCGAGGGCGCACGCCCGGCGGTGTCGTCGCCCGCGTCATGCAGCGCATCCTCGCGCTGACCGTCGCGATCTGGCACAACGACCACACCGGACAGCCCGTCCTACGCTCGCTTACCGCCTATGACCACTGAACCCTTGGAATAGATCATCTAGGCGTTTGGCCCCGGGAGGCCGCGGACCCCGCGAGCGCCTCCGCGCCGGTCCGGGAGCGTTTTCTGCGGGGCCGGCCGGCGCCACGCGTGCATCATGCGCGTCCTGAGGGAAATCCCTTATCGGACGTGATGGACGCGGGTAGCCTGCCTGGCATGCCAGAGACGGGGACGGCTTTCACCGGTGTGCGCGAACTGCTCTCCATGATCAGGGAGTTGACCCAGCGGCGCCGGTTCCTGGCCAGGACCTCGGACGACGAAGTACGGGGCGAACGCCCACTGCCATTGGTCTGCCTGGTGCGCGAGCGGGGTCCGAACGACTTCCTCCCCGTTCTCAAGGAGCGGCTGGAGGCGCCCGACCACCGGTCCTGGGTACCCCACGCCTGTATCGACGCCGAGTCGGTGAACGGTTCGGTGGCGGCCCGCTGGGAAGGCACGACCGACCGGTCGCTTCCGCTGATCCCGCTGCTGGACGAGCTGATGACCGAGCTCGCCACCGACCGCTTCGGCCCCGGGCGTCCCTTCCGCTTCGACTACTACCGGCTGACCGACTGGCTGACCGGACAGCGGCTGTCCCCCACGCCGGGACGCCGCGATCAGCAACTGGCCGCCCTGCTGCGCCAGTGGGGCGGCCGGACGCACCGGTCGGACCGGGCCGCGCTCACCACCGCCATGGCCGCCACCCCGTCCCCCCTGAACGTCATCGGGTCCACCCTGTATCTGTTCGTGGAGGCCGGCCGCCGGATGGGGCTGCGCTGGCTGGGGCGGCGCAGCCCCGGCCTGGGGCGGGAGGCGCGCTGGTTCATGCGCCGGCAGCCCTTCATGGTTCCCCGCCACTCCACCAGCTTCCGGGGGTTCGCGGAGCGGCTCACGGCACGCAGCCGCGAATCGGAGAACCCGGAGCAGATCAAGAAGCTGCTGGTGCACGCGTTCCTCGAAGACCTGCGACGGGCGTACCGCCGTCGGCGCTGGGTCGTCTTCCCCAAGCGCTCCGGGTGGCGCCGCACGGCGTACACCACCGTCCTGCTGGACAACGTCACGGAGGAGAACGGAGGCTGGGAACTCCTGCGGCTGATCAGCGAGGTCCGCAACGAGACAGGGGAGCTCGACCCGCTTCTCGTCGTCGCGGCGAGCAACGAGCGCCCGGCGGCGCTCGAAGCGGGGGACTCCGGCAGGCTCTACAGCCCCCGGGAGGCCGGCGACGCGCTGAAGACCTGGCTGGACAACCTGCCCAGCAAACGGCAGCGGCTGGCGGAGAACGCCCGCTATCTGTGGATCGGCCTGCCGCCCGCGCGGACGCCCCGGGACGGCGCCCACGGCACCGGGGAGGGCGAGGAGGACTTCGGGCCGCCCTCGGCTCCCTTGCTGTCCCGGCGGGGCGTCGGCGAGACCCTGCTGGTGCTCGCGATGGTGCTGGTCCTGCTCCCCGTGACCCGGAACGCGATCGGTTCGTGGGCCGCCGAGTGCGTCTACTTCCGGTCCGGCTTCCACGACGGCGTCTCGGTGAAGACCGTCGAGATCGAGCCGGACGACCGCCAGTGCATCGGCTACAGCGACAACGCCGTGCAGGTCTTCGGCACCAACGAGCGCCTGCGGAAGGCGCAGCAGGCCATCTTCGCGCAGAACGAGACGGCGGAAAAGCTGCGCCGGCAGCAGTCCGGCCGCCCGTACCTCAGCATCGTGCACTTCGTCGGACTGACGCACCGCGATGCCGCCCCGGACACCGACCACGCCGCCGCCGAGGAACTCGAAGGGCTGCTCCTGCGCCAGCGGGCACAGAACGTCGAGTCCAAGACGCAGCCCCTGCTGCGCGTCATCGTGGCGAACGGCGGGGACGGCATGCGCAAGGCGCCGGAGGTGGTGCGCGAGATGCTCCGCCCGCTGTTCGACGCGGACCCCTCGGTGGTGGGGGTGATCGGGCTGGACCGCACGGTCGAGGAAACCGAGCGGGCGATCACCGAGATCGGTCTGGCCGGGGTTCCGACGATCGGCACCACGCTGACCGGCTCGGGGCTGGGCGACCGGTCGCCGCTGTACTTCCAGGTGGTCCCGGACAACACGGTGCAGGCCCGGCTGATCGCCGAGTACGCGGAGCATCTCAAGGCGCGGAAGGTCACCCTGTACCACCCCCGCAGAACGGACAGTTACATCGAGACGCTGGTCGAGGCGGCCGGCACCGAACTGGGCGCCCTGGGCGTGCCCGTGGCGGAGACCACGTGGCAGGGGTCGGCCGGTGAGGTGGCCTCCCTGTGCGCGGACGACGTGGACCGGAGCGACGAGATCGCCTACTACACAGGGCGCGAGGACGACTTCGGGGACTTCATCCGGTCCGTGACCAAGGGGTGCACCAGCCGGCGGAAACTGCCCCTCGTCGTGGCCGCCGACGCGGTCTCCCGGTTCGTCGCGCAGAAGGAGAACCGCCGGCACGACTCGCTCGCGGGCCAGCCCATGTCGTACGTGGGGATGGGCAGCCTCGTCACGCTGGCGGGCGCCTCGTGCGCCGAGGAGGGGCGCCCCGCGTCCCTGCTGGGGGCGGGAACGCCGCTGGACGCGTTCTGCGCGGGGTACGGGGACCTCCGCACGGAACTCGTGAAGACGCTCCCCGCCGAGGAGTCGCCCCAGACGCCGTGGCCGGCCGAGCGCACCGGAACGGCCTACGACGTGGCGGGGCTGCTCGTCGAAGCCACTTCCACGCTGCACGAGCGGCTGGACACACCGGCCGAGGGGGCGGCGCCGCACCGGGCGGCGGTCGCCCAGCAGCTCCGGGAAGCCATCTTCCAGGGCGCGACCGGGGAGATCGACTTCCGGACCTCGCGCATCGGCAACGAGCGCAACCTCGCGGTCCTGCGGATCTCCGACATCCACGACCTGGACGCCGCGCCCACGTGCTCGTACATGAAGGGCGACCTCTTCGACCCCCAGCAACCGCGCGACCCGGCCACCGGCTGCCCCAGGTAGGAGCGGCCCGCCGCCCGCCGCGCCGATGGTCCGGTACTCGACCGTGTGCGAGCCGTACTCCGGTGCCGGGTCGTCCCACGGCACGACACGCGGCGTGCCCGGCCTGCCGTCGTACGGCTGGTGATCACGCGGTGGCGGGAGCTTACGGGCGCGGTCGGCGCGGCGTGAAAGGCGCCGGGTTGTCCGTGGAGGAGACGGTGAGCCGGACGGGCGCCGTCGCCACCGGTTCCGGAAGGCGCAGGCCGGGCCCGCCGGGCGTGAGGGAGCCGAGGACGCTCGGGCGGCGGGCGCCGGTGCACGAAGGGACCGTGCCGGGCAGGCCGTGCGCGGTCAGCCAGCCCAGGACGGCGAAGGCGTACGCCTCCTTGGCGGCCGACGCCAGCCCGAGCTCGTCCGACGTCCGCAGCGGTACGCCGGCCCCGCCGCCGAGCTCCTCGCGCAGCCACTCCATCAGCACCGGATTGCGGGTGCCGCCGCCCGACGCGATCACCTCGGTCGCCCCGAAGGGCCGGACGGCGTCGGCGACGGTCCGTGCCGTGAGCCGGGTCAGGGTCGCGACCACGTCCTCTGCGGGCAGCGAACCGAAACCGGCCAGCGCGGCGCGCAGATAGGGCAGGTGGAACAGCTCCTTGCCCGTCGTCTTCGGCGCCGGCCCGGCGTAGTACGGCTCGTCCAGCAGCCGTCGCAGCAGCGGCGCGCAGACGCTGCCCCGGGCGGCGAGGGCGCCGTCCCGGTCGAAGGGGTACGCCGCCCCGCCGCCCGCCAGGTCCCGCACCGCCGCGTCGATCAGCGCGTTGGCGGGCCCGGTGTCGAAGGCCAGCGGTTCGTCCGGGCTTTCGCCGGCCACGGTGATGTTGGCGATGCCCCCGAGGTTCAGCGCCACCGGGACACCCGGCCGTCCGCGCAGCCACATGACGTCGACGATGCTCACCAGCGGCGCGCCCTGGCCCCCGGCGGCGACGTCGCGCGGACGGAAGCCGGAAACGACGGGGCGGGCCGTGGCCTCGGCGATCCAGGCAGGCTCACCGATCTGGAGCGTGCCGTGCACCCGGCCGTCCCCGGCCCAGTGGTAGACGGTCTGCCCGTGCGAGGCGATCAGGTCGGCCCGCCCGCCGCACAGTTCGCGGTCGGCCCGGACCGCCGCCCCGGCGAAGGCCTGCCCGATGCGGGTGTCGAGCCGGCACACGGCGGCCAGGGTGGTTCCGGCGGGCGGCAGCGCCTCGGCCAGCGCCGCCCGCAGACCGTCGTCGTACACCGTGCTGATCATGCCCAGCGGGGTGAGCACCAGGGTGTCCCCGTCGAGGGTGAGATCGGCGGCAGCGGCGTCGACGGCGTCGTACGACGTGCCGGACATCAGACCGATGACCCGCATGCCGCCGCTCACCGCAGTGCCCGCCGGTGGTCGTCGCCGCGCAGCGTCAGCAGCGCCAGGACACTGACCGCGCAGGTCGCCGCCGCGTAGTAGGCGGGGATGTCGGCGTCACCGGTCCGTTCCACGACTTCGGTGATGATGAGTCCCGCGCAGCCCGAGAACACGGCATTGGACAGCGAGTACGCCAGGCCGAGCCCCGTGTAGCGCACCGTGGTCGGGAACATCTCGGCCAGCATCGCCGGCCCCGGCCCCGCCATCAGCCCGACGGCGGCCCCCGCGCCGAACAGCGCCGCCCCCTTCGCGTACGCCGAAGCGCCCGGGTCCTGCACCAGGTTCAGCAGCGGCAGCGCGAGCACGGCGACCAGCAGCGCCCCGGCCAGCATCACCGTCCGCCGCCCCACCCGGTCGCTGGCCACGCCCGCCGGCAGGATCGACGCCGCGAACCCGAGGTTGGCCAGAACGGTGGCGGTCAGCGCCTGCTGGAACGTCGCGTCCAGCGTGCTCTGGAGGTAGGAGGGCAGGACGACCAGGAAGGTGTAACCGGCCGCGGACCAGCCCATCAGCCGCCCGGCGCCCAACGCGATCGCCCTGGCCGTCTCGCCGGCGGGCGGCGGCCGCACGGGCCCGCTCCTGCCGGCGACGGCCGACGCGAAGGCGGGCGTCTCGTCCAGGCGCAGCCGCAGCCACAGCGCGACGAGCCCGAGCGGCAGCGTCAGCAGGAAGGGCACCCGCCACCCCCATCCGGTCAGCTGCGACTCGCTCAGTACGGTCGCCAGGAGCGCCGCCGCTCCGGCGCCCCCGAGCAGGCCGAGCGCCACGGTGAACGACTGCCACGCCCCGTACCGGCCCCGCCGCCCCGGCGGCGCGAACTCCGTCATGACCGACACCGCGCCGCCGAACTCCCCGCCCGCCGACAGCCCTTGCAGGATCCGCAGCAGTGTCAGCAGCCACGGCGCGGCCGCGCCGATGGTGGCGTACGTCGGCAGTACGCCGATCAGGGCCGTCGCGCCGGTCATCAGGCAGATCACCAGGATCAGCGTGGGCCGCCGGCCGATCCTGTCCCCGACCCGCCCGAAGACCGCGGCGCCGACCGGGCGGAAGAAGAAGGCCAGGGCGAAGGACGCGTACGTCTTGACGAGCCCCTCGACGTCGCTGCCGCCCTCGGGGGTGAAGAAGTGCGCGGCGATGATGGTGGCGAAGTAGCCGTAGACGCCGAACTCGTACCACTCGATGAAGTTGCCGACGGACCCCGCCACCAGCGCCCGGCGCGAGCGGGCCGGCCGGGCGGCTGCCACGGGGACGGGAGCTGGACCATGGACGGGGGTGGTCATGGGGAAAGGGTGCTGACCCGGCGGCCGCACCACAAGTACCGTGCGCCGCCTGTCACCTGAGTGACCTGCCCGTGTACGGCAGCCGGCCCCGCCCCGCGGAGGCGGAGCGGGGCGGGCTGTCCGGCACCGGATCCGATGCGGCGCGGGGGCGCTCAGGCGCCCGGCGGAACCCGCGAAGGGCGGCCGGAGCCGCGCGTCACGTGGTACCTGGTGATGGCCGGAGCCGCCCCCGCCCGCCGTTGTCACCACGACCTCCGCCTCCGCTTGAAGACCGTCTCCGGCCCCCTGGAACGCGGAGGACGGACTCCCTCAGAGCGCGTGGCCGGTGGTCGCGTCCACATGCGCCGGGACGGGGTCGTGGCGGTCGCCCACCGAGGACGTACCCGTCGGCTCGAACAGCAGAAGCGACGCGCCGGCCGCCGCCGACGGCTTGTGCCAGGTGCCGCGCGGCACGACGTACACCGACCCGGTGGGCAGGACCACGGAGCGCTCCCCGTCGTCGTCCTCCCGGTCCCGCAGCGCGATGGTCAGCTCGCCGTCCAGTACCTGGAAGAACTCGTCCGTGTCCTCGTGCACGTGCCAGACGTGTTCCCCCGCGATCTTCGCCACGCGTACGTCGTAGTCGTTGACGCGCGTCACGATGCGCGGACTCCACAGCGCGTCGAAGGAGCCGAGGGCGTCGGCGAGCGCGACGGGGGATCCCTGCCGTCCGCGCGGTTCGTTCGTAGTCATGGCCTCATCGTCGTCCCTGGCACCGGACCACCGCGAGTGCTAGTAATCACACATGCCGCAAGGAAACTCGCACACCCCGCCCCGGCTCCACCGCGTCGTCGTGATCGTCGACGAGAACTCCAACCCCTTCGAACTCGGCTGCGCCACCGAGGTCTTCGGCCTGCGCAGGCCCGAACTCGGCCGCGAACTCTACGACTTCGCCCTCTGTTCCCCCGAGCCCCGCACCCTCATGAGGGACGGGTTCTTCACGCTCACCGGAGTCGCGGACCTGGCAGCGGCCGACACCGCCGACACCCTGATCGTGCCCAACCGGCCGGACACCGACGTGCCGCGCCGCCCGGAGGTGCTCGACGCCGTCCGGCGGGCGCACGCGCGGGGCGCCCGGCTGGTGGGTTTTTGCAGCGGCGCCTTCACCATGGCCGAGGCGGGCGTACTCGACGGGCGCCGCGCCACCGCGCACTGGCAGTGGGCGGACGACTTCCGGGCGCGCTTCCCCGCCGTCCGGCTCGAACCGGACGTGCTGTTCGTCGACGACGGCGACATCCTGACCGCCGCCGGCAGCGCGGCCGCCCTCGACCTCGGACTGCACCTGGTACGCCGCGACCACGGCGTGGAGGCCGCCGTCTCGGTCAGCCGCCGCCTCGTCTTCGCCGCCCACCGCGACGGCGGCCAGCGCCAGTTCGTCGAGCACCCGGTCCCCTCCGCCGCCGCTTCCGCCGGCATCTCGCTCGGCCCGCTCCTGGAATGGGCCAGGGAACGCCTCGGTACGCCGCTGACCGTCGCCGCGCTCGCCGCGCACGCGGCCGTCAGCCCGGCCACGCTCCACCGCAGGTTCCGCTCCCAGCTCGGCACCACGCCCCTGGCCTGGCTCACCGCCGAGCGCGTCGCGCTGGCCTGCCGCCTGATGGAACGCGGCGATCCCGCCGTCGAGTCCGTGGCCCGGGCGAGCGGCCTCGGTACGGCCGCCAACCTCCGCACCCAGCTCCGCCGCCGCACCGGGCTGACACCCAGCGCCTACCGCGAGCGCTTCGGACCGGGTGCCTGAACCGGCCGGAATCCCGGCGGCGCGGCGCTCACGCCGACCTGTTCGGCGTACGTCGCCGAGGTCTTCCGGGCCGGTGGGCCGGCAGCGGGCCCGTCCCTCCTCCCGGCTCTCCCGGCCCTCCCGGCGCGCGGCGGCCCGCTTCCGCGGCGGATCGTCGAAGCCGGACGTCTGTGAGCGCTTGTGGTGGTACACCGGAACGGTGCGGGGACGACGACTTCTCAGTTACAGCGACGCGGTGGCGATTCTCGGCGGCGACAGCGCCGCCCTGGCGGCGGCCGACCGGGCGCTCGGCGGGGCGCTGTCGATGGCGACGGGCGGGGCGAGCAGCGTGGTGCTCAACCTGTTCGAGGCGCGGGGCGGAGTGCTCGGGCTCGGGCGCGACCTGACGGCGGGGCTGCGCGAGCGACTGGGGTCCGCGGAGCGGGCGGAACGTACGGAACAGATCGCGGCGGCGCACGCGGTGCTCGTGGTCACGGCGTACTTCGAAGCACTCGGAGAGCTGGAACTCCCCTTCCCGTTCAGTGAGTTGCAGTTGACGCGGCGCGAGCAGACCGGCCTCGTGGGCGGGCCGGACAGCGGGCACGGCTTCGTGCGCGAGCTGGCCGCGACCGCCATCCCGCTGCCCGCCCCGCATCAGCCGTACGAACAGGTCCTCGGCGCACTCCGGTACTGGTACACGGGCCTCACCGACCGGCTGCACCGCTTCATCACCGGGCTCGCCGTGTGGGACCGCCTGGACGGGGCGCAGCGGCGCGCGACCCTGGACGCGCTCGCCGACAGACTGAATCCGGCGGCGATCGAGCGATACCAGGGTCTGTACGCCCAACTGGCCCTGGAAGTACCAGAGTTCGGATTCTGGTCCGGACAGACCGAGCACCAGGCCACCCGCGCCGGCATCCGCCAGGCGCTCACCGGCATCGAGACCGCCCTGGCGGGTCTGACCCCGGTACGCCCGCTCACCCATGTCGCCGCCGCCCTCGCCACCGGCTACCGGGCGGCCCTGCCCCGCCCGATCCTGGCCGAGGGGGACGCGCCGACGGGCGTGTACCTGCCCACCCTCGGCGAGGGCTACGTCGACCCGGACTTCCGGGTCCGGGCCGTGGCCGGGGATCCGCACCGGCCGGCCGAAGAGGAGTGGTGGGACGCGGTGCCCGTACGGTCCGACCTCACCGAGTACCTCGCGGGCGCCCTCACCTCGGTCGCCTCCACCGCCGCGCCCCTGGTCGTCCTCGGCCAGCCGGGCGCGGGGAAGTCCGTACTGACCAAGATCCTCGCGGCCCGGCTGCCCGAGGCCGGCTTCCTGCCCGTCCGGGTCGTCCTGCGCGAAGTGCCCGCCGACGCCGACGTACAGGACCAGATCGAGTACGCCGTGCGCGCCACGACCGGCGAGCGGGTCTCCTGGCCGGAGCTGGTCCGGGCGGCGGAAGGGGCCGTCCCCGTCCTCCTCTTCGACGGCTTCGACGAGCTGCTCCAGGCCACCGGCGTCAGCCAGTCCGACTACCTGGTACGAGTGGCCCGCTTCCAGCGGCGCGAGGCGGACCAGGGACGGCCCGTGCTCGCGCTCGTCACCAGCCGCACCGCCGTCGCCGACCGTGCGCGCTGCCCCGAGGGCGCGGTGGCGCTGCGCCTCGAACCCTTCAGGGAGCAGCAGGTCGAGCGCTGGCTCGGCCTGTGGAACCGCCTCAACGAGCCGTACTTCACCGCGAACGGGCTACGCCCCCTGCTCCCCGCCGTCGCGGCCCGCCACCAGGCCCTGGCCTCCCAGCCGCTGCTCCTGCTGATGCTCGCCCTGTACGACGCGACGGGGAACGCGCTGCAGTGCGGAGCCCAGGACGACGAACCCCTGGACGAGGCCGAGCTGTACGAGGAACTGCTGGCGTCCTTCGCCGTCCGGGAGGTCGGCAAGTCCACCCCGGCGCTGACCGGGCAGCAACTGGCCGGCCGCGTCGAGCAGGAGCTCCAGCGGCTCTCCCTGATCTCCTTCGGCATGCTCAACCGGCACCGGCAGTGGATCACCGCCACCGAACTGGAGCAGGACCTGACCGCGCTGCTCGGCCGCCCCCGGGAGCCGCACGCCACCGGCTTCCACGCGCCGCTCGACCAGGCGGAGATCGCGCTCGGCCGGTTCTTCTTCGTCCAGCGGGCCCAGGCGCTCCGCGACGAGCAGCGGCTGGCGACGTACGAGTTCCTGCACGCCACCTTCGGTGAGTACCTGGCCGCCCGTCTCGCCGTGCAGCTGCTCGTGGGCCTGCTCGACCAGCGCCCGGCGCTCTCCCTCGGCAGGGCGGGCACGGACGACGACCTGCTGTACGTCCTGCTGTCGTACGCGCCGCTGTCGTCACGCCAGATGCTGCGCTTCGTCGGTGCCCGGATCCGCCACATCGCCCCGCAGGACCGTGAGCGGCTCGGTGAACTCCTCTTCACCGTGATGGCCGACCACCGCAACCGCACCGAGCACCGGTTCCCCGGGTACCGGCCGGCCGTCCGCGCGACCTCGTCACGGCACGGCCTCTACGGCGCGAACCTCATGATGCTGACGGTGCTGGTCAGGGACGGAGTCAGGGCGAGCGAAGCGTTCCCCGGCGACGCCAACCCGGCCGGGACCTGGCACCGGCACGTGCTGCTGTGGCGGTCGGCCCTCACCGAACCGGAGTGGACGGACTTCGCGATCGCCCTCGACCTCCGCCACATCTGGAACGGCGACCGGCGCGACCTGGACATCCGGCCGGCGGAGGATGTCCTCGTTCCCGAACCGGTCGACGCGTACTGGCTGTACGGCCGCCCGCCGGGCCACGCGGACCGCGCCGCCAGGGTCTGCTGGTCCCGCCCGTACCCGGACCAGATCCGGCACAAGATGGCGGTGTCCGGCGGGACCAACGACGCGGTCGTCCTGCACGCCGTGGACCCCGTCTTCCGCCGGATGGGATCCGCCGTGACCACGTTCTTCGGTACGCCCGGGGGCATCGCCACTTCGGTCGCGCACAGCCTGACGGACCTGTGGCTGGCCGGCGGTCTCGAAGCCCCGGACGGCGACCTGGCCGCCCTGTACGAGCACTGCGCGGCGTTCCTGGAGCCGTTCTCCCGTCTCGATCACGACACCCACGACCGCGCGGCCCGGCTGGTCCTGGGGCAACTGGCCCAGGACGCCACCCGGTTGCCGGCGTCCGTGGTGAAGAGCGTGCTGGACGCGCTGACCCTGGAGATCCTCGGCCCCTCCATGCTGGAGCTGGTGGTGCGGTCCGCGTCGGCGGCACTGGAGTCGGGCGCCACCGGTGAGGACGCCGACGATCTCCGGGCCTGCTGGGAGCTGGCTGTCGAAGCCCTCCTGGGGCGGCGCGCCTTCGACCGTGTCCTGGCTCTCTGGATCCGGACCGGCGCGTCGCACCGGGCGAGCGGGTGGTTCGCTGCCGCCGTCCGTCCGGTGCTGGACCGGATGAACGAGCACCAGTTGCGCGACGTGGCGCCGGAGACCGTGGCCCGGCTGCGCGACCTGATCGCCGCGCACGACCGGGGCTCACCCGGCGGCCCACCCTGACCGGCGCCCCGCATCGGCGGTCCGGCGCCCCGCATCAGCGGCGCGGAAGGGCCCCGCCGGGCGCGGGCACAATGGGGACATGTCCCGACGCAGTTCACGCGCCATGAGCCGCCATCCCCGGAGCCGGTCCCTCCCCGCGCCCCTCTCCGCCGCATCGCCCTGCCCCTGCGGCCTCCCCGCCGCCTACGGCGCGTGCTGCGGACGCTTCCACTCCGCCGCGGCCGCCGCGCCCACCGCCGAGCTCCTCATGCGCTCCCGCTACAGCGCCTTCGCCGTCCAGGACGCGGCGTACCTGCTGCGCTCGTGGCATCCCGGCACCAGGCCGCGGACCCTCGACCTCGACGCGGACATGCGCTGGCAGGGCCTGGACATCCTGGCGACCACGGAAGGCAGCGCCTTCCACACCACGGGAACGGTCACCTTCCGCGCCCACTACATCCACCAGGGCGAGCCGGGCGGCCTTCACGAGCAGAGCCGCTTCGCCCGCCACGAGGGCGCGTGGGTCTACCTGGACGCGGTCTTCACGCGCTGAGACCACGCCGAGGTGCCCGGTTCCTCCTCTCACGTGCTGTTTCGTGCCGTGGCGGGCGGGGTACTGCGGACGGGATCGCGGCGGTCCGGATCATGCCGCCCGATCCACATCCGACGTACACGGCAACCGCCCCCGAACCGCCCGGAAGGCACACCATGGACGACCTCACCGGCCCGGAACTCGAAACGCTCTGGGACGAATTCCACCGTGTGGTGAACATGACGTCACAGGAACTGGCCACCTGGCTCCGGACCAGCGACGCGGACGAGGACGCCGAGCCGCTGCCCGAGCACGCCGGGACCGAGGCGGGACGGCACGTGCTCTCGATCCTGAGCAAGCGGCGCACGGACCTGACCGACGGCGACATCGCGGTCATGCGGCAGGTGGTGGACACCGTCACCGCGCAGCGGCGCGAGGACCTGGAGCCGACGGCCGGTGATCAGACCTGGCGGTACCGGCTGATGCGGCTGGGACACGACCCGCTCAAGCCGGCATGACCTCCGGAGCCCGGACCCGCGACCGTTCCCAGGACGAGCGCACGGTGCGGACACTCCTCGACGCGTACGGACGGACGTACGCCGCCGAGGCGGGCATCCGGCTGCGCGACACCCCGCAGCCGCTCTACCGCCTCCTCGTCCTGTCCTGCCTGCTGAGCGCCCGGATCCGGGCCTCCACCGCCGTGGCGGCCGCCCGCGCGCTCCACGACGCGGGGCTGCGCGACGCGCGCCGCATGGAGACCGCCACGTGGCAGCAGCGCGTCGACGCCCTCGGCGCGGGCGGCTACCGCCGCTACGACGAACGGACCGCCACCCAGCTCGGTGAAGGGGCGCGGCTGGTGCTCGACAAATACGGCGGCGACCTGCGCCGCATGCGCGAGGCCGCCGGCGGCGACACGGAGGCGTTGCGGAGCCTGCTGCGGGAGGTGCCGGGGATTGGGCCCGCCGGCGCGGACATCTTTCTGCGCGAAGCGCAGGCGGTGTGGCCCCAGGTCGCGCCGTACCTGGACGGGAAGGCCCTCCAGGGCGCGGAACGCCTCGGTCTCCCGGCCGACCCGGCCGAGCTGTCCCGGCTCGTCGGCGAGGGAGAGCACGCCCCGCTGGCGGCGGCGCTGGTACGGGTCTCACTCGACCGGCGCGGCGCGGACACGCTGCGGGACGGACTGCGGGACGGCCCGGGGGAGGGGCGCGCCGGCCGAGCCCGCAGCGGGCGCGCTGTTACGGCCGGGGCGCGTGGGGTACGGGACGAGTCCGGGGACCGACGGGAGAGGTGAGTACGGGCCCCGGCCAGGCAGCGGGAAGTACGTCACCCGGCGGGCCCGGCCACGGAAGGCGGCCGAGGACGGCGGCGTACCCGACCGGCACGCCGACGAGAACCTCCAGGCCGGTCCGCACGGGCAAAGCCGCAGGAGAGGAGCGCAGCGATGAGACGCCAGGAACGCGACGACGACGCCCGCGAGGAACGGCGCGGACCGCGGCCCCGGACCGGCAAGGGCGACACGGACGCCGTCGCGGGCAGCGACGTGCAGCAGCCCGAGATCGCCGAGGGCCCCGTCGAGGGCATCCAGCCCGGGGAGCGGGTCGAGCGCGGGCCGTGGCACCCCCCGGTGGAGGTCGATCCGCCGACGGGCAGCGCGGCGGGAGACCGCGACGCCGTACGGGAGCAGAAGAAGCGGGGCGGCCCCTAGGGCCTGCCGTCAAATGATCTCTACGGTCCCGTCGTGGCGGATGCCGGGCGGCGGCGGGTCCTTCGTGGCCCTTCCGGGGTTCGGCGCCCGGGCCCGGCGCCTCGCGTTTTCAGCAACGCGGGTGAGCCGAACGGCCACGGCCCGCCCTGTCGTGAGGAGGGTCCTCGCCTCCGGACCGCTCGCGTCACCGGGGGGTCAGTACACAGAACTCGTGGCCGTCGGGATCGGCCATCACCACCCGGCCGGTCCCGTCCCGGCCGGTGCCGGTCCGAGTCGCCCCGAGGGAGACGAGACGGTCGGCCTCCGCCTGCTGATCACCGTGGGCAGGGGGAGCGAGGTCGAAACGCAGCCGGTTCCTCCCGGTCTTCGGCATCAGTGGCGGACCGCCCCAGGTGATCTTCGGACCGCCGTGCGGTGAGCGGATCGCGGTCTCCTGGTCCTGGTCCCACACCAGCGGCCAGCCCAGCGCCCGGCTCCAGAAGTACCCGACGTCCTGCGAGCCGTCGCACGCGAGCGCTCCGATGAATCCGCAGTCGGCCAGGAAGGCGTTGTCCGGCTCGATGACGCAGAACTCATTGCCTTCGGGGTCGGCCAGCACCACATGCCCCTCCTCCGGGCGTTGACCGATGTCGATGTGCCGGGCGCCGAGTCCGAGCGACCTCGCCACCACCTGCTGCTGGTCGTCGAGGGACGTGCTCGTCAGATCGAAGTGCATCTGGTTCCGGCCCGCCTTCCGCTCCCGGGCCGGAAGAAACCGGATGCGGAACCCGGTGTCGTCGCCCGGCAGGAGCGTGACGCCGTCGTAGGAGTCGCCGGCCGTCTCCCAGCCCAGGACGCCGGCCCAGAAGCGCGCGAGACGGAGCGGGTCGTCCGCGTCGAAGCAGAGCGCGTGCAGGTGAGAAGTCATTTTCCGGCATCTCCGATCCGCCGGTCCGCCGCCCCGTCCGCCGATCGGGCAGGGCGCTCCACCAGCAGGAAGGCTTTCGTCCAGGTCAGAGCTGGATCCTGCCCAGACGGCGCCATCCGGTCAACCCATTGACGACCCGCGCTCAGCCACTGCCGTCACCACACCCTCCTCGTCCACCACGTCACAGGCTCGTGAGGAGGCCGTCGAGCGGGGCCGGTGTCTGCCCGGGGCCGAGGGCCTCGACGAGGAGGCGGCCGTAGCGGATCTTGCGGCCCTTCTTCGTGCCGAGGAAACGCCGCAACTGCTGCTGCCGGGGCCGGCCGTGGTGTGCGGGCTGGTGCAGGAAGGTCTGCCAGGCACGGAGGTCGCCCTCGGCCCGGACGATCTCCTCCACCCTTGCTGTGCCCAGCGCGCGGATGAGCTCGTCCTCCAGGTCCGTCACGCACACGAAGAAGTCCCGGCGCGACGCCCGTGCCCGCTCCAGGCCGCGGTCGTAGAAGCGCTGCTCGCCCTCGTCGCACAGCCCTGCCAGGCGCAGTCCGAGGCCGGGCGGTCCGAGGAGCTCGGTGTAGCGGCCGACGCTCATCGCCCCGCCCATCGACACGACGCACACCCCCTCGGCGGCCAGGTCCCGGCCACGCCGTGCGGCCAGCGCCTCGACGGCGGCGAGGTCGCTCGGACCTTCCAGCAGCACCGCTGTCCGCACCCCCAGCCGCACGGCCAGATCACTCGCCGGCCCGCCGGGACCACCGGCCGCCCAGCCATTCACCTCGTCCAGGAACGCCCGCATGTCCGCCATGGGGCGAGTCTGCACCTCCACCGACGGCATGGCACGGAATTATCCGACGGCCCCGCTCCGCACGGCCGGCGCGTACGCGGTCATCCCCGGCCGGCGCCGTACAAGGCGCTGCCCGCCTTCCGGGCGAGCTGTGCGGCCCACCGGACGGTGTCGTCGCGGCCCGCCGCACCCTCGACGCCCCTGACGGAGACGAGGACGCCGCCAACCCGGATGTGAGCGGCGTACTCGATGCGGACGTCGCCCTCGTACCTCACTGCGCGGATCTCCAGGAACGCCTCGTCGCCAAGCCCCTCCAGCGGCTCCACGGAGTAGTCCTCACGAGCCGTGCCCGCCTCCATACCGGAGGAGAAGGACGGGCAGTGCCGCATGATGTCCCGCTCCACGCGCAGGTGGTCGCGGGCCGAGGCCACGGACAGCGACACGAGCCGCTGTACGGCCACCGCTTCCCCCTCGTCGCCGGTCACACGCAGTGTGTGGGCCACCGTCTCCGTGCCGCGGTGGGTGGCCGGGCCCAGCCAGGCCGGGTCCTCGTCGCCGCGGAGACAGTACTGCCAACGCCCCCTCCGCTGCTCGCGGGTGCTCTCGAACGCCGTCGCGTACGCGTCGCCGCGCTCCAGGCGCCGGCCGAACGCGGAGTCGGGCAGGAGCGCCTTCTTCAACTCGGAGCCCGTGAACACCCGTCGGGGATGCGCGACGGTGTCGCGGCCGGGCGCGGCCGCCGGACCGGCGGGCCGCACGATTTCAGGGAGGGGGCTCTCCTGCGCACGAGAGGGCGAGGGGCGGGGGGACGCGGCCGGGGACGCCTCGCTCCCACCCGCCCGGCTCGCGCCGTTTCCGCAGCCCGCCGGTCCCGTGAACACCACCAGGGCCACCGCCAGCGCCGTCACCACTCGCCGTCCGTTCACCGCGCTCACCGATTCCCCGTCCTGGACACCGGCTGCGGCGGCCAGGACGGGGAGCAGGAGGCCGAGCGTGCCGGCCGGGGTGCTCCGGTCGGCACGCTCGGCCTCCGTACTCGTTGTCTCAGCCCCGCCCGCACCGCGGACCTGCATCACAAAAACACGCAGAAAACACGGTATGGGTGGTAGAAGCGGCCTCTTAGTTCACGTCTACGTAGTCACCGGAGGAGTTGCTGGGACCCGACGTGGTGTTGCCGCTGTAGCGCCAGCGCCACGCGCCGTCCTGGGAGGCGGTCACCGTGGTCTTCAGGTAACCGGTACTGCTCGCGGTGACCTCCTTGACCGTGGTGTACGTGCTGGATCCCGCGGGCTTGAACTGCAGCTTCACCAGTCGGCCGCCGTAGTTGTCGTAGCGGTGCAGGCTCCAGTTGGCGCGCTGCACGGTGCCGGTGACGGTGATCGGCTTGCCCTTGGTGACGGGCTCCGGAGAGGCGTTCATGTTCACGATGCGCGAGGCGCGCTGGAGGCGGACCGTCGCGGAGAGCAGGTCGTGGTCGAAACCGCCGCCCGGCTTGATGGCCGTGCCGTGGGTCTTCCAGGCGGTGGCATCGCTGTTGACGAGCTTGTTGCCGTTTCCGCCCGGCATGTTGTCGGGGTCCACGGTGATGGTCTCGTTGCAGTCGCGGAACGTGTAGCCGCCCGCGGAGGACTGGCGGCAGCCCCACCGGGTCGTGATGCCCGAGAGCTTGTACTCGTTGGTCCCGTAGGTGCCCCGGTACGCGTCGACCCACCAGCTGTCCAGCGCCACCTTGCTCTTCACCGTGTACGTCAACGGAGCCTCGACCTCGGCGCTGATGCCGACGACGATGGGATTGCCGTTGTTGAACACGACGTTCGAGAACGTGATGTCACTGTCGGCCGCGTGCGCGGCCGGCGCCGTGAGCCCCACGCCCGCGAGCGCCATGCCCCCGGCCGTCGCGACGGCGGCCACGCGCCGCAGAGCCGAAGATCTGTGCCGCTCCGAAGAAACGGCGGATACCGAAGTGTTCAATCCCCACCCCTGAAATGCTGAATGTGTGTGCGACGGGCCTGTGCCCGCCGCACGCACTTTAGATGATCAGGGGCGCCGCCTCTCAGGGCCGGCCGGACGGAGGGCGGCGCCCCTCGCGCGGCAGGGCGCCCGGGCCCGACGCCCGAACGGCGGTCCGGCCCCGCCGGAGATGCGTGACGCGTGCGTGGGCCGGGCGCCGTCCCACGGAGTCTCCGCCGCGTCCTCCTGAGGCCGGACGCCGAGGCCGGAGCCGGCAAGGCACCCTAAGGGCGTGACCTCACTTCCCCACCAGGGTCGGCACGGCCCCCGCGAGCACCACATGATCGTCAGTGGCGACGACGCACTCGCCCACCGGCTGGCCGCCGAACTGCGCGAGGTGTACGGGGAGGAGGTGACCCTCGTCGTGCCGCCCGCCCACGAATCGCGCCGCCCTCCCGAGCCCCTCGCGGGCCGTGGCCCCGGCCGGGCGTCCGCGCTCTTCGGGCGGGTGTCCGCCGTCATGAACCGCACCGCCGCCACACCCGCGGGCACCCCCGCCCCGGGCGCCGACGGCCGGCCCTCCGACACCGTGCGCGTCGTGGAGGCCTGGGAACTCGACGACCTCGCCCTGACCGAGGCGGGCGTGGAACGGGCCGCCGCGCTCGCCCTCGTCCACGACGACGACGAGACCAACATCCGCGCCGCGCTGACCGCCCGGCGGCTCAACCCCCGTCTGCGGCTGGTCATCCGCCTCTACAACCGCAAGCTCGGCCTCCACCTCGAAGAGCTCCTCGACCAGGCCGCCGCCCTCGCCTCGCCCGGACTCGACCCCGCCGTCCTGGACGCGGCGACCACCGTGCTCTCGGACGCCGACACCGCCGCTCCCGCCCTGGCCGCCACCGCCGTCGCGGGCACCAGCAAGGTCGTCCAGGCCGACGGGCTGCTGCTGCGCGCCGTCGAACGCACCCCGCCCGCCGACGGCGAGGTCGCCGGCCCCGGACTCTGCACGCTCGCGCTGCTCTCCTCCACCACCAGCAACCCGGCCGGCGCCGAGGGTTCGGACCGCGGCGGCGCGGAAGCGCCGCGCCTGCTGCCCGACGACCGCAGCGTCGCCGAAGCCACCGGCCGGGGCACCATCGTGCTCGAAGCGATCTCCCACACGGGTACGGCGCCGCCGCCCGGCCGGCTCGCGGGCCGCGGCCTGCCGCTCGCCGAACTCTTCTCCCGCCGCCTGCGGTGGGCGATCGCCGGCATCGCGACCGCCGTGCTCGGCCTCGCGGTCACGACCTGGGTCACCACCGACGAACCCCCGCTGCACGCCGCCTACGTCACCCTGCTCGACCTCTTCGCGATCAACGACCCCGCGGTCGACGCGCCGGTCGAGCGTCAGATCCTCCAACTCCTCGCGGGACTCGCCGGGATGCTGCTGCTCCCCGTACTCGTCGCCGCCGTGCTCCAGGCCCTCGGCGCCCTGCGCAGCGCCTCCGGACTGCGCCGCCCGCCGCGCGGCCTCTCCGGCCACGTCGTGCTGCTCGGCCTCGGCAAGATCGGCACACGCGTACTGGCCCGGCTGCGCGAACTCGACATCCCCGTGGTGTGCGTGGAGGAGGACCCCGAGGCGCGCGGCATCCCGCTCGCCCGCCGCCTGCGCGTACCGACCGTGATCGGCGACGTGACACAGGAGGGCGTACTCGAAGCCGCCAAGATCCACCGCGCGCACTCCATGCTCGCCCTCACCAGCGCCGACACCACCAACCTCGAAGCCGCCCTGTACGGCCGCTCGATCAAGCCGGACCTGCGTGTGGCCCTGCGCCTGTACGACGACGACTTCGCGACCGCCGTCTACCGCACCCTGCGCGCCGCCCACCCCCGCGCCCTGACCCGCAGCCGCAGCGTCTCCCACCTCGCCGCGCCCGCCTTCGCCGGGGCGATGATGGGACGGCAGATCCTGGGCGCCATACCGGTCGAGCGCACGGTGCTGCTCTTCGCCGCCGTCCAGGTGGCGGGCCTGCCGCAGCTCGAAGGGCGTACCGTCGCCGAGGCATTCAGCTCCGGCGCGTGGCGCCTCCTCGCCCTGGACACCGCCACCGAGGACCGCCGCAGCGACCTGAGCGCGACCCGGGCCGACGACGACGGCGCCGGCCGCGGCAGGGGCGCGGGGCGCCCGCCCCGCCTGGTCTGGGACCTGCACCCCGGCTACGTACTGCGCTCCGACGACCGCGTGGTCCTCGCGGCCACCCGCCGCGGCCTCGCCGAACTCCTCGGCCGTACACCCGCGTCGCGCACCGACGCGCCGGCGGGCTGAGGCGTCAGCGCGGCCCCAGGACGAACAGCGCGACGACGAGCAGGACCAGCAGCGCCCAGCCGAGCACCCCGATCCTCCGTCGCCGCGGGTTGCGTCCCTGGCGCCATGTGCCGGCTCCGTGCGGAGCGTCGTCTCCCATGGCAGCCCAGCATACGACCTGACGTCCCGGAGCTGCCGGCCCCTGTACGGCAGCTCCGGGCCCGCCCGTCGTTCCAGGCGGGCAACTCCCGGTGTATTGCCGTGTTCCGGAAATCTTTATGCTCTGTCCATGCCCGAGGGCCACGTCAAGGAGTCGTCGACGGCGCGTCAGGAAGCGTCGGGAATCCGGGGAAGTGCGTGACAGAGCGCGAGATGTCCGAGGACTATCTGGACGGCTATGCCCGGATCCTGGTGGAAGTCTCCGCCACCGGACGCCGTCTCACGCGGGACGAACTGGACTCGCGCCGCGCGCTCGGAGAACAGGCGGCCGAGGCGGGGCACGGCCTGCGCGCCCTCGTCGGCCTCCACCTGGCGGCCACCCGCGCCGCCTGGCCCGGCGCGTCCGCGGCGCCGGACCGGGTCCTGGCTGCCGTGGAACAGGCCGTCGACGCCTTCGCCGAGGGGTACGAGCGGGCCCAGCGGCTGGCCGTACGCCAGGAGGAGGCGGCCCGGCGCGAGTTCATCGACGACCTCCTCCACGGACGCAGCGACCTGGGCCGGCTCGCCGCCCGCGCCGAGCGCTTCGGCCTGCGGCTCTCCCAGGCCCACGCCGTCGCGGTGGCCGAGGGCGCCGAGACGTACGAGGACACCGACCACGTCACCCGCCGGGTGGACCACGAGCTCATCGGCCGCTTCGGCGACCGCCGCATCCTGCTCGCCACCAAGGACGGCCGGCTGATCTGCATCGTACCCGGGGACCAGACCGAGGTGCTCACTTACTTCGCCAAGCAGGCGCACGCCGCCACGGACGGCGGCCGCGTGGCGATCGGCCGCGTGCACCCGGGCGCGGGCGGCGTGGTCCACTCGTACGAAGAAGCCCTCAGCGCCCTCGAACTGGCCGACCGCATGGCACTCGACGCTCCCGTGCTGCACGCCGCCGAACTGCTGGTCTTCCCCGTCCTCACCCGCGACCGCCAGGCGATGGCCGACCTGGTGCTCAGCGCGCTGGGCCCGCTCAGACAGGCCCGCGGCGGCGCCGAGCCTCTGCTGGAGACGCTGAGCGTGTACTTCGATGCCGGCTGTGTGTCGGCGGAGGCCGCCCGGCGGCTCAGCCTGAGCGTACGGGCGCTGACCTACCGGCTGCAGCGCATCCACCAGCTCACCGGCTCCGACCCGGCCGACCCGATGCACCGCTACACGCTCCAGACCGCGGTGATCGGCGCACGGCTGCTGGAATGGCCCGCCAAGGAGATCTGACGCGGCGGATGGATACCCTGGGCGCCGTCGTGATGCAGGGCACCATGAGGAGAACAAGCGTGGCCGAGTCCGTCATACCGCCGCCCGACCCGCTGGCTCCCAGCGGCACGCCCCTCGGAGCGCCGCGGCGTGCGATCGTCCGGTGGTTCGCCGCTTTCGTCGCGTTCGTGGCCCTGGTCCACTCCAGCATGCTGCTGCTCTACGTCGCCACGGACTTCCCGCTCTCCAAGAGCTACCGGGAACAGGTCAACGGGTGGATGCGGCCGTTCTTCCCGCAGGACTGGAGCATCTTCGCGCCGGAACCCTCCAAGTTCAACCAGCACCTCGAGGTGCGCGCGAACACCGACGGGAAGTTCGGCCGGTGGATCGACCTCACCGCGCACGACAACGCGGCGTACCGGGGCGAGCTGCTCCCCAGCATCGAGGACCAGCTCGTACTGCGCCGGGCCGTGTCGCAGTACCGGACGAACGCGGCGCGCGAGAACGCCACCGCGGCCACCGGCCGCTCGGCGCGCTATCTGCTCAACGTGGTTCTGGTCAGGCTCGACGACATGGGGGAAGAACCGGGACAGGCCGTGCAGCTCCGCCTGAAGAGCACCCGCATACCGGCGCCCGGCTCCCGGCCAGGCGCCGTCGTGACGCGGCCGCAGTATCAGACCCTCGGATACTGGAAGGTCCGCTCATGACCGTACGCGCGGCGCTCGCCCTGGGCCTGGACTCCGCGGGCGGCCTCGGCCGCCGCGTCGCGGGCACGGCCCGGAAGCTGACCCTCCAACCGCTCGCCCCCTACAGCGCGGCCGCGATACGCATCGGCCTCGGCGGCCTGTACCTGATCCACCTGCTCCGCGAGTCGGTGCGCGCCGACCGCATCTGGGGGCCGGGCTCACCGTTCACCCCCGACCTCTTCGACCAGACCCTGAAGGCCCGCGGCCTGGACGGCGCCTTCTCCTGGTGGTACTCGCTCCTCGCCACCGACAGCGCGCTCGTCTTCTGGGCCTGGTACGGGCTCGCGATCGTGGCCAGCGCGCTGCTGATGCTCGGCTGGCGCACCCGCGCCACGGCCGTGGTCTTCTGGTTCCTCGTGGTGGCCTTCTACCTGCGCGGGTCCATGGCCAACAGCGGCTGGGCGCTGCTGAGTCTGCTGTTCGCCAACTACCTGCTCCTCGTCGCGTCGGGCCGTCACTGGTCGCTCGACGCCCGCCGCCGCGCCCGCGGGGCGGAGGCGGGGAGCGCGACGCCGCCGAAGCCGAAGCCGGTCTTCTGGGGCGCGGAGACGGAAGAACTCCGCCGGCGCCTGGTCACCGTCCTGCACAACGCCGGCATGGCGATGATCGCGCTCCAGGTCATGGTCATCTACGGTTCCGCGGCCATGTACAAGATCCAGGGCGAGTCGTGGCGCAACGGCACGGCCCTCTACTACTCGATGATGTACGACGACTTCTCGACCTGGCCCGAACTCTCGGCCTGGGTCGCGGGCCACGGCACCTTCGCGGCGCTCATGGCGTACGTCACCGTGTTCTCGCAGATGCTGTTCCCCGCCCTGGTGTTCAACCGGCGGCTCAAGTACTGCATCCTCGTCCTCATGCTCGGCACGCACGTCGGCATCGGTGTCCTGATGGCCCTGCCGATGTTCTCCGCCATCACGATCGTCGGCGACCTGGTGTTCCTGCCGACCACCTTCTGGCTCGCCGCGGCCCGGCTGGTGCGGACGGCGCGGGCGGCCCCGGAGAAGACGCCGCACGCACCGGTTGTGCCACCCCGGGAAGCGGTGGACGCCGAGGCCGGTTCATCGGCGTGACCCTGTGACCGGCCGGCCCCGTGACGCTCAGCGGCGGCCGGCCGGCAGGAGTTCGCCCTGCGCCAGGTCCTCGGCGAGCAGCCGCTTGGCGATCGCGTCGACGGCGGCCCGCAGTTCCTCGCTGTCCGGCCGCCCGCCGTCCATCTCCAGCTGGTCGCCGAGCCACCGCGACCACGCCGCGGTGATCACTTCGGCCTCGCGCGCGCCCGCCGGGGTGTGGGAGAGCAGGTTGCCGTCGCGGGTGAGGTAGCCCTCGTCCACCATCCGGTCGAAGACCGGCAGCAGCACCTCCGGCGGGACGTTGCGGCGGACGGCGATCAGCCCGAGGCTGGCATGTCCGACGAGGCGGGTGAGCAGCGCGACCTGCATGACCGCCCAGGCGCCCGCGATGTCGAGACGGGTGTCGGAGCCGCTGACGATCCACCGTGCCGTGTCGGGGCCCTTGGTCCGGAGGATCTGCGCGACGGACAGTTCGAGCAGGCCGGCCGAGTCACCGGTGCCGGGGGACGCGAACCCCTCGCCCATGTCGGTCGAGCCCGCGCGGGCGGTGTCGCGCAGCTTGACCTGCTTGAGGAACAGCGACACCAGGAAGCCCACGACCGCGACCGGGACCGTCCACAGGAACACCGTGTGCAGCGAGTCCGCGTACGCCTGGACGATCGGCTCCGCCTGCGCGGGCGGCAGCGTGTGCAGGCCCTCCGGGCTCTGCGCCACCTGCGTCAGGGTCGCGGGGTCCGCCCCGCCGCGGGCGGCCTCGGCGATGCCCGAGGCGAGGTTGGGGCGCAGCGAGTTGGCGTAGATGGTGCCGAAGACCGCCGTGCCGAACGACATGCCGAGCGTGCGGAAGAAGGTGACACCGGAGGTGGACGTGCCGAGGTCGGCGTACTCCACGGTGTTCTGCACGGCGATCGTCAGGACCTGCATGCACAGGCCGATGCCGGCGCCGAGCACGAACATGTAGAGCGACTCCAGCCAGGCGCTGGTCCCCGTCCCCATCAGGGAGAGCAGGAACAGGCCGACGCCCATCACCAGTGAGCCGACGACCGGGAAGATCCGGTACCTGCCCGTCCTGCTGACGACGCTGCCGCTGAAGACGGACGCGATGAGCAGGCCGACGATCATCGGGAGCGTCCGCACGCCCGAGACCGTCGCGGAGTCCCCGTCGACGTACTGGAGGTACGTCGGCAGGAAGATCATCGCGCCGAGCATCGCGAAACCGACGACGAAACTGAGGATCGAGCAGACGGTGAAGACGGGGTTGGAGAACAGCCGCATCGGGAGCATCGGCTCGACGGCGCGCGTCTCGGCGTAACAGAACAGCGCGAGCGCGATCAGACCGCCCGCGAAGAGCCCGATGATGACGCCCGAGCCCCAGGCGTACTCGTTGCCGCCCCAGCTCGTCCCCAGGATCAGCGCGCTCGCGCCGACCGTGACGAGCGCGATGCCGAGGTAGTCGATGACGGGGCGGCCCGCGGAGCGTACGGAGGGGATGGTGCGGGCTGCGGCGACGATCACGGCGATCGCGAGCGGGACGTTGACGTAGAACGCCCAGCGCCAGGTCAGATGGTCCGTGAAGAGGCCGCCGAGCAGCGGGCCGATCACGGTGGCGACACCGAAGACCGCCCCGATGGCGCCCTGGTACTTGCCGCGCTCGCGCAACGGGATGACGTCGGCGATCAGCGCCATCGAGGTGACCATCAGGCCGCCTGCGCCGATGCCCTGGAGCGCGCGCCAGGCGATCAGCAGCGTCATGTTGGCCGACAGACCGCACAGGAACGAGCCGGTGATGAAGACGACCGCCGAGACCTGGAAGACCAGCTTGCGGCCGAAGAGGTCACCGAACTTGCCGACGAGGACGGTGGCGACGGTCTCGGCCAGGAGGTAGGCCGTGACCACCCACGACATGTGCTCGGCGCCGCCGAGCTCCGAGACGATCGTCGGCAGGGCGGTGCCGACGATCGTCTGGTCCAGAGCGGCCAGCAGCATGCCGAGCATGATCGTCCCGAAGACGATGTTCCGCTGCCGTCTGTCGAGCACGGGCGGCGCGGAGGGCGCCCGCGCGGGGGTCGGGGCCGTGGCCGGGCTGGTCTCGTGGGTGGTGGTCACCCTTGCACCCTCACACCGGCGCGGGCGCCGCGCATGCGGTGACGTCCGTACGCCGTAGCGGCCGCCCCGCGGGGCCCGCCGCCCGGGTCGGGCCGCCCCGCACTGGGCAGACTCCAGCGACGGGCACTGTGGGCTGAGGGGGACGGCATGGCGGACTTCGCGGTGATCGGCGGCGGAATAGGCGGGCTGGCAACGGCGCTCTTCGCCACCCGGCGCGGCCACCGGGTGACGGTCTTCGAGCGCGACCCCCGCGCGCCGGGCGGCTCCGCCTCCAGCCTCGACGAGGACTTCTTCGGCCGGCGGCGGCCCGGCGTACCGCAGGCCGCCCAGCCCCACCTCATGCTCGGCGCCGCCCGCGCCGTGCTCCGCGCCGAGGCGCCCGACGTCTACGCCACGGTCATGCGGCTCGGTGCCCGCGAACGGCACGAGCTGGACTGGTTCGAGGAACGGCCCCCGGCCCGGCCGGGCGACGAGGACCTGGTGACGGTCCAGGCCCGGCGCATCGTCGTCGAGACGGCGCTCACCGAGGCGCTGCGGGCCGAGCCGCGAGCAGCCCTGCGCTACGGCGAGCCCGTCACCGGGCTCCTCGTCGACCCGTCGGCGGCCCCGCCCCGGGTCCGCGGCGTACGGACGGAACGGGGAGCGTACGAAGCCGAACTGGTGATCGACGCGGGTGGCCGCCGGTGCGCGTCGGGGGAGTGGCTGACCGGGGCCGGCTGCCGCCCCCCGGTGGTGGAGCGGCACCGTACCGGCATCGCGTACTTCTGCCGCTGGTACCGGTTGCCGGACGGGCGTCTCGACGGCCCCGCCCGGCCCTGGACCGTGTCCGGCGGAACCTTCGCCGGCTGCGCCGTCTTCCCCGCCGACAACGGGCTGTTCGCGGTCACGCTCTTCGTCCACACCGACGACCCGACGCGCGGCGCGCTGCGCGACCCGGCCGTCTTCGAGGCGGCGGCCCGCACGTTCCCGCCGGGGGAGGCGTGGCTGGAGCTGGGGGCGCGGCCCCTCTCCCCGGTTCTCGCGACCGCCGCACTCGACAACCGCTGGAGCGCGCTCGTCGACGAGCAGGGGCCCGTCGTCACGGGCATGGTCGGCGTCGGGGATGCCGTCACCCACACCAACCCGACCATCGGGCAGGGCATGTCGCTCGCCCTGTGGGCGGCCCGCCGGATCGCCCACGAGACGGACCGGGACCAGGGGCCGCGCCAGGGCCCGCGCCCCGCCCCGGGTTCGCCGGACTTCGTCGCCGAGCACTACGCCTGGGCGCTGCGGACCCTCAGGCCCTGGTTCGACTTCCAGGTCGTGACCGACCGCGCGATCGGCGAACGCTTCGTCGCCAGGGAGTTCACGGCCGGCCCCGCCCGGCAGATGGCGGCGCTCTTCGAGTGCGCCCGGGAGGACCCGGAGGTGATGCGGGCGCGCGCCAGGGTCCGGCACCTCGCGGCGTTCCCGGCCGAGGCGTACGGGGCCCCGGAGATCAGGGCGCGGGTGGCGGCCTGGCTGGCGGCTCACCCCGACTACGTACCGAGCGTGGTGAGCCCCGACCGCAGGGAGTGGGAGAAGATCACCGCGCCCTGAGATCACCGCGCCCTGACGATCACCAAGCCCTGAGGACGTCCGCGGGGCCGCGGCCCACCGGCTCCTCCGACTGGGCGTACGGTCCGCGCGCGGGCGGGCCCGCGCTCACGGTCCCGCGCCCGGCACCTCCGGCGGGCCCGGGGGCCGGTCCCGCGGGCTGTCCCCGGTGGCGCGCCCGGGCCGGTCCGGTGTGCGGCCCGGGTCCGACCGGCTTAGCGTGACGGACATGGACGATCACGACCACGGACCGGAAGACCTGCCGTACCCGCCGGGCCGGGCGAAGCACGAGGACGTGTGAGCGCCGTATGACCGAGGGACCGGGAGCGCAGGACGCGCAGGGAGCGCAGGGAGCGCAGGACGCGCAGGACACCGGCGAGGAGCGCCCCTCGCACGGCGCGCACGGCAGGCCGCCGACGGCCGCCGAGAAATGGGCGGCCTTCAAGGACTCGCCGTTCCTGCCCGCCCTCGTGCTGGTGTTCATCCTGGCCGTCGCGGCCGGGCTCTTCGCCGGCTCCTACACGTACACGATGGCCGACCCCACCCCGCGCCGGGTCCCCGTCGCCGTGGTCGGCGGCACCGGGGCGCCGCCCGCCCGGACGTTCGCCGCCGGCATGGAGGAGGCACTCAACGCTTCGCTCGTCCTGACCCCTTACGACACCGCCGCCGAGGCGCGCGAGGCCGTGAACGAGCAGGAGGAGTTCGCGATCGTGCAGGCCAGGGGCGACGCCGTGGAACTCGACGTGGCGGGCGCGTCGGGCGCCTCGGTCGCGCAGGTGCTCGCCGAGACCGCCGCGCAGGTCGGTGCGCGGACCGGCGTTCCGGTCGTGGTCAGGGACATCAAGCCGCTCCAGGAGGGCGATCCGCGCGGGCTCGCCCTCTTCTACATCTCGCTCGCCGCCGTCATCATCGGCTTCGTCGGCGCCATCCAGCTGAGCGTCCACGCCCGCGGGCTCAACCCCGCCGAACGGATCGCCTTCACCGTCGCCTACTCGCTCCTGGGCGCGTTCGCCATCGCCGCCGTCGTGGACTGGCTGCTCGGCGCGCTCGACCTGCCGTTCACCGAGTCGTGGCTGATCCTGGCGCTGACGATGTTCACCTCGGGCATGGTCTTCACGATGTTCAACACCCTCATGGGCCGCTGGGCGATGCTCCCCACCTGGGGCCTGATGGTGCTCCTCGGCAACCCGTCGTCGGGCGGCGCGGTGTCCTGGCCGCTGCTGCCGTCCGTACTCGGCCACATCGGCCAGTGGCTGCCCCCGGGCGCCTCGGTCAACGCCCAGCACACGGCCGTCTACTTCGAGGGCCACCAGCACCTCTTCCCCTTCCTGGTGCTGGCCGCCTGGGCGCTCGTCTCCTGCGCGGTCTTCTGGGTGTACCGGCACCGCCACCCCGGCGGACGCGGCCGCGCGCCTGCGCACGCGGCCGCACCCGCCGGGGCCTGAGACCGGCCGGACCGGATCCCGCTACAGCTGCTTGACGCGGATGTCGCGGTACGAGATCACATCGGTGGTCCCGTGGACCTGGAGGCCGATGTAGCCGGAGGCGTACCGCCGGCCGTCCGTCCCCGGGTCGTCACCGCGCGGCGGGTAGAAGTCCTGCCCGCCGTTGTTGTCGAACTCGTTGATCAGGACACCGTTGCGGAAGACCGAGTAGTGCTGGCCCTCCACCCGGATCTCGTAGTCGTTCCAGGTGCCCTTGGGGGTGACGCCCGCGCCGCCCAGGCCCACGCGGTCGAAGCCGTAGACCGAGCCCGTCTTGTACATGTCGCCGTCCGGGCGGTCCAGGATCTGCACCTCGTGCCCGTACTTGATGGCGACCCACTCCGGGCGCGTCTCCTCCGGGTGGTCGTGGACCTGCGGGAAGCGCACGAAGACACCGGCGTTGGCGTTGCCCGTGCCCGGTGCGTCGTCGCGCCACTGGAGCTTGAGCGAGAAGTCCTCGTACTTGCGCTCCGGGAACCACAGCATGCCCATGCCCGGCGTCGTGGTGGAGCTGGTCATCGAGCCGTCCGCGTTCAGGCCGAACGAACCGCCGCCCACCTGCTGCCACTTGGCGAAGGAGGACTGCGTGCCGTCGAACAGGTCGCGGTAGCCGGCCGTCTGGCCCGGCTTGCCGATCCCGGACTGCCTGGCCGCGCGGTAGATCTTCCGGTGCTCGCGGTCGTCGACGACCCCGTCGTACAGCAGCTTGTCGAGGACCTTGTCGACGTGCTTGAGGAAGAGCGCCTGGGAGGTCCACTCCCGCTCGTCCTCGATCAGCTCGTTGATGGTGCAGCGGCTGTTCGTGACGCGGTTCGGCACGCCGGTGTCGACCGTGCCGACGATGACCGTCAGCCGCTCGTCGTGCTCGGGGCAGTTCGGCGCGGGGACGCCGCCGCCCTCCGCGACCTGGAGCACCACCTGCCGGGCGGCTGAGGTGTTGCCCGCCTTGTCGGTGGCGCGGTGGTCGAGGGTGTGCCGGCCCACCCGGTCGACGATCACCGGTGTGGTGTACGCCAGGTACGGGCCGCCGTCGAGCGAGTACTCGACCTTGTCGACGCCCGAGCCGCCCGCGTCCGTCGCGGTCAGCGTCACCTTGGCGCTGGTGATGTACGCGCCGTCGGCGTTCTTGTCGCCGCTGACGGTCGCGGTGGTCTCCGGCGGGGTGGTGTCCCCGGCCGGCGGTGCGACGACCGTGAAGCCGACGGCCTTCTCGGCGGAGGTGTTCCCGGCCCGGTCGGTGGCCCGGTAGCGGACCGTGTGGGTGCCGGCCTCGTGGACCATGACCGGTCCCGCGTACGCCGTCCAGGCGCCGGTCGCCCCGATCGCGTACTCGATGGTGTTGACGCCCGAGCCGGTGTCGGAGGCGGTCACCGTGACCGTCGCCATGTCCAGGTACTGGCCCTCGGCGTTCTTCTCGCCGCTCACCGTCGCCGAGGTCTCCGGCGGGGCCTTGTCGTCCGTCGGCGGTGCGACGACCGTGAAGTCGACGGCCTTCTCGGCGGAGGTGTTGCCCGCCTTGTCGGTGGCCCGGTAGCGGACCGTGTGCGTGCCGACCTCGTGGACCATGAGGGGCGCGGTGTACGGGGTCCAGGCGCCGTCCGTCCCGATCGCGTACTCGATCCGCTCGACGCCCGAGCCCGCGTCGGTGGCCTCGACGGTCACCGAGGCGTGCCCGATGTACGCGCCGTCGGCGTTCTTCTCGCCCTCGGCCTTCGCCGAGGTCTCCGGCGCGGTGGTGTCCTCGCCGCCCGGCTCGGTGACGGTCAGGGTGCCCTGCATGGGGCCGTGGCCGGGGATGGTGCAGTGGTAGAAGTACCGGCCGGGCGTGAGGGTGACGGTGGCGGTGTGCTTGCCGCCCTGGTCGTCGTTGGGGTTGGCGAGGATGTTCAGCTGTACGTCGTCGTTGTACTCGGGGTCGGACACGCCGAACGTCAGCGTGTGCGGCATCCCGGTCGTGTTGCCGGTCGCCGCGCTGTTCTCGAAGACGATCGTCGTCTCGCCCGCCACCGCCGTCTTCGGGAACGTCAGATAGCGGTCGATCGGGTCGCCGGCGGTCCAGGTGAGCGTCTGGACGGGGGCGGCCGCTGTCCCCGCCCCGTCGTCCTCGCGCCCGTACGCCGCCGTCGACGTCAGTCCGAGGACCATCAGCAGGGCGGCCGCCAGCGCCGTCCACAGCTGGGGAGTTCTCCGTTTCAGCTTCACTGCCTACTCCGCCTTCCTGGCCAGGTCCCCGGCGGCCGGTGTCGGCCCGCCGCCCTTGTACGTCACGCGCCACAGCGCCGACTTGGAGTCCGAGGTGAAGAAACCGCGCCCGTAGTCGAGGACGTAGAGCGAGCCGTCCGGCGCGAACTTCCAGTCCATGAGGTTGCGGATGCCGTTCGCGCCCACCGGGACGATCTTCTTGAGGGACTCGGCGTGCGTGGGCAGCCCGCCGTTGCCGACGGTCTTCGGGTCGGTCAGCACCGCGTGGCGGGGCTGGTCGCCGTCGTAGAAGTCACCGACGAACCACTTGCCGTCCCAGTACGCGGGCCACTTGTCCTTGCTGTCATTCGCCTCGTCGTAGCGGTAGACCGGGCCGTTCATGGTCGCCTGGCCGCCGCCCTTGAGCCACGGCAGCAGCAGCTTCTGCTCCTCCTGCTTGTAGCTGGGCACGCCGTTCGCGTCGCGCGGGTAGTCCACGCCGCCGCCCTGCGGCGAGTACCAGATGGTGTTGGGCGTGACGGGCGGCAGGTTCACCAGGCCGTCGTTGTGGGGCGACTCGTTCTTCGGCGCGTCGCAGTCGTACCAGCCGAGCGGCTTGCTCGGATCGGGCAGATTGCGGTCGCGGTAGGGCTGGTTGTTGCCCATGCAGTACGGCCAGCCGTGGTTGCCCGGCTTGGTGATCGCCGCGAACGTGTCGTACTTCGCCGGACCCCAGGTGGTGCTCGGCGCCCCCGCGTCGGGGCCGACCCAGCCGGCGTACAGGGTGTCGGTCTTCGGGTCGACGGCGATGCGGGCCGGGTTGCGCACACCCATCACGTAGATCTCGCCGCGCGTCTTGCCGCCGCCCTCGTCCGGCTCCTCTCCGGTGAAGAGGTTGCCTTCGGGCAGGGTGTACGTACCGTCGTCCTCGGGGTGGATCCGCAGGATCTTGCCATTGAGGTTGTTGGTGTTGCCCGCGGTGCGGCGGGCGTCCGCGAAGGACACGCCCTTGAAGTTCGGCTCCGGGTTGTTGCCGGAGTAACCGCCGCTGAATCCGGACGAGTTGTTGTCGCCCGTCGCGATGTACAGGTTCTGCTCGGAGTCCCAGGCCATGCCGCCGCCCGCGTGACAGCAGCTGTGGATCTGGACCGGCCACGTGAGCAGGACCTTCTCGGAGGCGAGGTCCAGCTTGTTGGTGGCGAGGTCGAGGGTGAAGCGGGAGACGCGGCGCTCGGCCATGTGCGTGTCCCGGTTGATCTTCGAGTGGGGCGTGTAGTGCAGGTACACCCACCCGTTGGTGAGGAAGTCCGGGTCGGTCTCGACGCCGAGGAGGCCCTCCTCGTTCTTGACCAGCTCGTCGCCGCCGCCCTTGTTGCCGAAGACCGTCAGCGCGCCCGCGAGCGTCACCTTCTTCGTCTTCGGGTCGTAGACGTGGATCTGGCCCTGGCCCTTGCCGATGTCCGGGTTGTTCCAGTCGGTGATCACGGGCGCGTTGCCGTCGCCGCCGCCCCGGCCGATGTAGATGACCCGGCCGTCCTGCGCGGTCACCAGGCCGTGCGGTTCGCCGATCTGGTCGGACTGGCCCGGCTGGTTGGGCGCGGTGATCCGCTCGGCCTTGTAGTGGGCGTCGATGCTCGCCTTGCAGTCGGCGCGCGCGATGCGCGTCGTCCACTGGAGGGCGCCCCGCAGGTGGTCGCGGAAGTCCGTCTCCTGGAAGGAGTCGGCCGTGCCGCCCATGCCGGTGTAGAAGGACCGGCCGCCGTCGTAGTCGCGGCACCAGGAGACCGGGTGGTCCCAGCCGTTGGCGCTCGCTCCCGGCGTGTACGTCGCTTCCCGTACCCGCGCCACGGTGTGCACGTCACCGGACGGGTTCTCCGTCCAGTTGAGCCACTTGTCGGGCCGCTTCCACTGGAGCGGCAGGTTCTTGGTGGCCGGGTGCCGCCGGTCGCCGACCTCCACGGTCGCGCGCTGTACGTTCGTGGGTCCGCCCGCGGCGGGCCGGGCGCCGATCAGGCCGCCGAACCAGTCGGAGTACGGCTCGGTGCGCGCCGCGTCGTGGATGCCGAGGAAGCCGCCGCCGGCCTCCATGTACGCCTCCAGGCCCGCCTCCTGCTCCGGGTCCAGCACATCGCCGCCACCGGTCAGGAAGACGACGGCGTTGAACCTGCCGAGCCTTGCCGTGGTGAAGACGGAGGCGTCGTCCGTGGCCTCCACGCGGAAACGCTGCGCGGCGGGGCCGGACTGCCCGATCTTCTCGATGGCCTCGATGCCGGCGTTGACGGTCGGCGACTCGTCGGCGCCCGCCGAGCCGTGGAAGACGAGTACGCGGACGTTCGCGCCGCCGGGCGGAGACGGCAGCGCGGGGAGGGACAACGTTGTCGTGGGCGGAGGTTCTGGGTACGGCCGGGCGGAGGCCGCGGCGCCGCCGAGCAGGCCGGATGCGACAACTCCGGCCGTCAGGGCGGCTGCCAGTCCGCGTCGGCGTCTTGACCGGTGATGTGGTGTGCGATGCATGTCTTCACCCATCCCTCAGTGGTCACAGGAACAGCCGATGAAGCTAGACCTCTTTTCGCCACACGCCAAGAGGTATGACCGGAATACCGCGAACTTTGTCCTTGGTGTGGATGAACTCGGTCGTCCCCGCTACGGTGTGGCCGTCAATCTCCGTACCGAGTGGGGAGTTGGGCATGGACAGGCGTAGCTTCAACCGACGGCTCCTGGCGGGCGGGGCGGTCGCGGCGACCGGGGCGACATCGTTGTCACTCGCGGCGGAGTCCGCGCCCCCCGCCGTGGCGGCTCCCTCGGCCGAGAGCCCGCCGAGGACCGCACCGGCCGGCGGCCGGATCCACCGGCTGAAGATGTACGCCGAGAAACTGCCCGACGGGCAGCTGGGCTACGGCTTCGAGAAGGGCAAGGCGTCGGTGCCGGGCCCGCTGATCGAGCTGATCGAGGGCGACACCGTCCACATCGAGTTCGAGAACACCCTGGACGTGCCGGTCAGCCTCCATGTGCACGGCGTGGACTACGAGATCGGGAGCGACGGCACCAAGCTCAGCAAGAGCCACGTCGAACCCGGCGGGACCCGGACGTACACCTGGCGCACCCACGTCCCCGGCCGGCGCAAGGACGGCACCTGGCGGTCCGGCAGCGCGGGTTACTGGCACTACCACGACCACGTGGTGGGCACGGACCACGGCACGGGCGGCATCCGCAAGGGCCTCTACGGCGGCGTGATCGTGCGCCGCAAGGGCGACATCCTCCCGGACAAGACCTTCACCATCGTCTTCAACGACATGACCATCAACAACAGGCCGGGACACCAGAGCCCCGATTTCGAGGCCACGGTGGGCGATCGCGTGGAGATCGTCATGATCACGCACGGCGAGTTCTACCACACGTTCCACATCCACGGTCATCGCTGGGCCGACAACAGGACCGGCATGCTGACCGGCCCCGACGACCCCAGCCGCATCGTCGACAACAAGATCACGGGCCCGGCCGACTCCTTCGGCTTCCAGATCATCGCGGGCGAACACGTCGGCGCGGGCGCCTGGATGTACCACTGCCACGTCCAGAGCCACTCCGACATGGGGATGGCCGGGCTCTTCCTGGTGGCCAAGGCCGACGGCACGATCCCCGGGTACGAGCCGCACCATCCGGCGGAGCACGCCCACTAGCGCCGGCGGGCGGACCGCGTTGACGGGACGTTCAGCGGATGTTGATTCTTCCGGGGCAGGATGTGCCGCATGCCGATCAACACCACTGAACGTGAACTCTCCTGGCAGGAGACAGCGCTGTGCGCCCAGGCCGGGCCCGAGTTCTTCTTCCCGGCCCCCGGCAGCTCCACCCGCGAGGCAAAGCAGCTCTGCGGCGCCTGCGAAGGGCGGGTGGCCTGCCTGGAGTACGCCCTCTCGAACGACGAACGGTTCGGAGTCTGGGGCGGACTCTCCGAGAAGGAGAGGCTCCGCCTCAGGCGCGGGGCACGCTGACGCGCCGCTTCCGCACGCCCTCTGGCACGGGTGACCCCCACCCGCCATGCTGAGGTCCGCACCATCGGCGAACCGCCCGGGGAGACGTGTTGAGCAGCAGGCAGGCAGCGGCCGAGTACGACTACGTCATCGTGGGAGCGGGTTCGGCGGGCTGTGTGCTCGCCGCCCGGCTGTCGGAGGACCCGACGGTGCGGGTCGCGCTCGTCGAGTCGGGCGGCCGGGACCGCAAGGCCGAGATACGGATCCCCGCGGCCTTCCCCAAACTCTTCAAGACGCCGTACGACTGGAACTTCAGCACCGCCGAGCAGCCCGGACTGGGCGGCCGCGAGCTGTACTGGCCGCGCGGTCACACACTGGGCGGCTGTTCCTCGGTCAACGCGATGATGTGGGTGCGCGGTCACCGCGACGACTACGACGCCTGGGGCGAGGCGGCGGGCCCCGAGTGGTCGTACGACGCGATCGTGCCGTACTTCCGGCGGGCGGAGCGGTGGACGGGCAGCACGGCGGGCCGCTCGGTGTACGGGACCCGGGGGCCGCTGTCCATCTCGCCGCCGCGCGACCCCAACCCGACCACGGCGGCCTTCCTGGGGGCCTGCCGCGCAGCGGGCCTGACCGAACTCCCCGAACTGAACGTCCCCGACCCCAGCGGCTTCTCCCTGACCCCGGTCAACCAGCGTGCCGGCCGCCGCTGGAGCACCGCCGACGGATACCTCAAGCCGGCGGCGCGCCGCCGGAACCTGGACGTCCTCACGGATGTCCGGGTGCGGCGGCTGTCCTTCGAGGGCACGCGCGCGACGGGGGTGGTGGCGGACGCGGGGAAGGTGCTGCGCGCCCGCCGCGAGGTGATCCTCAGCGCGGGCGCCATCGGCTCCCCGCAGCTGCTCATGCTCTCGGGCATCGGCGACCCGGACCACCTGCGCGAGACCGGCATAGCCCTGCGGGCGGCCTCACCCGACGTGGGCCGCCACCTCCAGGACCATCTGTCCGCGGTGGTCACGATGCGCTGCCCGCTCCCGGTCACCCTGACCGGCGCGGACACGCTCGCCAACATCGGCCGCTTCCTCCTCGCCGGGCGCGGACCGCTCACCTCGAACGTCGGCGAGGCCGTCGCCTTCGTCCGCAGTACGCCGGAACTGGCCGCCCCGGACATCGAGTTGATCTACGCCCCGGTGCCGTTCGTCGAGCACGGCCTGACGCCGCCCACCGAGCACGGCGTCACGATCGGCGTGATCCTGCTCCAGCCCGCGAGCGAGGGCCGCATCACCCTCACCGACGACCGGGCCACCTCGGCGCCCCGCATCGATCCGTGTTACCTGACGGACGAGTCCGACCTGCGCCGCCTGGCGGCGGGCGTCCGCCGGGCCGAAGCCCTCTTCGCCGACCCCGCGTTCGCGCCGTACACGGCGGGCCCGATGGCTCCGTACCCGGGCGTCGTCGGCGACGAGGCCCTGGCCCAGGCGATCCGGGACTCCTCCGAGACGCTCTACCACCCGGTGGGCACCTGCCGCATGGGCGCCGACGACGCGTCGGTGACCGATCCGCGGCTGCGGGTCAGAGGGGTGCGGGGGCTTCGGGTGGTGGACGCCTCGGTGATGCCCCGGATCACCCGGGGAAACACACAGGCCCCCACGGTGGCGATAGCGGAGAAGGCGGCGGAGCTGATCCGTGAGGACGCGCGGGTGTAGGGCCCGCGGACGTCAGGGGCCCGGGCCCTGCCCGGACGCGGCGCGTGCGGGCAAAGTCCCGTGGCGCGGAGGCAGGCGCACCGGCCGGGCCGGTCCCCGGCGCGACCTGCTGGAACGGCCGCGCCGCCACCCGGTACAGGACGTCCGTGACGCGGCCTGTGCCGTGGTGGCGGCGTACGGCTGGTAGCCGGGGACGGTCAGGAGGCGGCGCGGGCAGCCATCCGGGCCTTGCGCGCGGCCAGCTTCTCGTCGAACTTGCTCGCTTCGGAGTCCAGCCCGTTCATGTACAGGCCGAGCTCCTCCTGCGCCTTGAGCCCCTCGGGGCCGAGCCCGTCGATCTCCAGGACCTTCAGGTAGCGCAGGACCGGCTGGAGCACGTCGTCGTGGTGGATGCGCATGTTGTAGATCTCGCCGATCGCCATCTGCGCGGCGGCCCGCTCGAAGCCCGGCATGCCGTGTCCGGGCATCCGGAAGTTCACGACGACGTCGCGCACCGACTGCATCGTCAGGTCGGGGGCGAGCTCGAAGGCCGCACCCAGCAGGTTGCGGTAGAAGACCATGTGCAGGTTCTCGTCGGTCGCGATCCGCGCCAGCATGCGGTCGCAGACGGGGTCGCCCGACTGGTGTCCGGTGTTGCGGTGCGAGACGCGCGTCGCGAGCTCCTGGAAGGCCACGTACGCCACGGAGTGCAGCATCGAGTGGCGGTTGTCGGACTCGAAGCCCTCCGACATGTGCTGCATGCGGAACGCCTCGAGCTTGTCCGGGTCGACGGCGCGCGAGGTGAGCAGGTAGTCGCGCATCACGATGCCGTGCCGGCCCTCCTCCGCGGTCCAGCGGTGCACCCAAGTGCCCCAGGCGCCGTCGCGGCCGAAGAGGGAGGCGATCTCGTGGTGGTAGCTGGGGAGGTTGTCCTCGGTCAGCAGGTTCACGACGAGCGCGATCTTGCCGATGTCGGTGACCTTCGACTGCCCGGGCTCCCAGGCCTGGCCGTCGTCGAAGATGCCGGGGAAGTTACGGCCGTCGGAGAACGGGACGTACTCGTGCGGCATCCAGTCCTTGGCGACCTTGAGATGGCGGTTCAGTTCCTTTTCCACCACCTCTTCCAGCGCGTACAGCAGCCGGGCGTCGGTCCACGCGTCCGAACTGCCGAGTTGGGGAGAGGCGATCGTCACGGGTGCTCCTGGGGACGGGGACGAGGGGAGAAATACCTACGGCTTCGTAGGTTACGTGACCGTAGGTTAAGGGGGTCGTAAGAGCTGAGCCAAGTCTTGGTTTGCAATCTCCCGTTACGGTGAGTTATGTGCACAGGTCAGGCGGGTGTACCGAGAGGCATGTCACGTCACCTCCCGGTTTCCCGCACTCCCCGGTTTCAATCAGAACCGGTTCCCGCCCCGGGCCGGCGGACGACTCGGCGGCCCCCGGCCCGGCGGGCGGCGCCCCTCAGGAGTCGCCGTCCGGCCCCGGCCCCGAATCCGGCCCCGGCTCCGGCTCCCGTCCCAGTTCCAGCCGCCGGGTGATCCCGATCGACTCCAGGAACGGCTCGTCGTGGCTCGACACGACCAGCGCCCCCTCGTACGACTCCAGAGCCTGGACCAGCCGGCGCACGCTCGCCATGTCCAGGTTGTTCGTCGGCTCGTCCAGCAGCAGCAACTGCGGCGCCGGCTCCGCCAGCAGCAGCGCCGCCAGCGTCGCCCGGAACCGCTCTCCGCCGGACAGCGTCCCCGCCCGCTGGTCCGCCCGCGCCCCCTTGAACAGGAAGCGCGCCAGCCGCGCCCTGATGGCGTTGTTGGTCGCCGAGGGCGCGAACTCCGCCACGTTCTCGGCCACCGTCAGCCCGTCGTCCAGTACGTCGAGCCGCTGGGGCAGGAAACGCAGCGGCACGTGCGCGATCGCCTCGCCCGAGACCGGCTCCAGCTCTCCGGTGACCGTGCGCAGCAGTGTCGTCTTGCCCGCACCGTTGCGCCCGGTCAGCGCGATCCGCTCGGGGCCGCGCACCTCGAACTCGCCGTCGATCCGCGCCCCGTACCGCAGGTGGAGATCGCGCAGCGTCAGCACCCTGCGCCCCGGATGCACGGTCGTGTGCGGCAGTACGACGTTGATCTCGTCGTCGTCGCGTACCGCCTCCACCGCCCCGCTCAGCCGCTCCTTCGCCTCCGCCAGCTTCTCGGTGTGCATGATGCGGTGCTTGCCCGCCGACTCCTGCGCGGCACGCTTGCGGGCGTTCATGATGATCTTCGGTTCGCGCTTGCTGTCGTACATCTTCTGCCCGTACCGCTTCCGGCGGGCCAGCTTCACCTGTGCGTCGGCCAGCTCCTTCTTCTGCCGGTGCACGTCGGCCTCGGCGACCCGCACCATGCGTTCGGCCGCCTCCTGCTCGACGGCGAGCGCCTCCTCGTACGCCGAGAAGTTCCCGCCGTACCAGCGGACTTCGCCCTCGCGCAGCTCGGCGATCTGGTCGACGCGCTCCAGCAGTTCACGGTCGTGGCTGACCACGACCATCACGCCGGACCAGGCCTCGACCGCGGTGTACAGGTGCTCGCGAGCCCGCCGGTCCAGGTTGTTCGTCGGCTCGTCGAGGAGGAGGACGGCGGGGCGGCGCAGCAGCAGCGCGGCCAGCCGCAGCAGCACCGACTCGCCGCCCGACACCTCGCCGGTGGTCCGGTCGAGGCCGATCCGGACGAGCCCGAGCTGGTCGAGGGTGGCGCGGGCGCGCTCCTCGACGTCCCAGTCGTCACCGACGGCCGTGAAGTTCTCCTCGGTCGCCTCGCCCGCCTCGATCGCGTGCAGGGCGGCGCGTGTCCCGGCGATACCGAGGGCCTCGTCCACGCGCAGCGTGGTGTCGAGGACCAGGTTCTGCGGGAGGTAACCGATCTCACCGGCCACCCGGACCTTCCCGCGGGCGGGGGTGAGCTCACCGGCCATCAGCCGCAACAGGGTTGACTTCCCTGATCCGTTGAGACCGATCAGGCCGGTCCTTCCGGGGCCGACCGCCAGCTGGAAGTCGTCGAACACGGGGCTCCCGTCCGGCCAGCCGAAGGAGAGCGCGGAACAGGTGAGATGGGCGGGGAAGGTGGACAAGAGTGCCTCCCGGTTGCTGGATAACGAGCAAGGGCAACGGGTGGAGACACCGGGGCGTGGGCGACATGCGGCCGGAAAGGAGCGAGGGATCTTCGCGCGGAACGCAGAACGCAGAACGCAGAGCTGCGGAATTGCGAAAAGGCCCGGTCTGGGAAGGGACGGCTCAAGTGCCGAGGTCGCACGCGGCACGCACAGGCAGAAGCTGCGCGGCACGGTGTCTCAGAACCTCAGACGAGCAACGTCCACTCCGATCGACGACAACAGGGCCAGAACCAAAGTACGTCATGGCTCCGGAGACGCCAACCGATTAATCCGGCTCTCTCGTCACAGCGCGTCGCGCAGCAGTTCGGCCAGGTCGTGGTCGACGTCCAGGTGCAGGTGCTCGTCGCCCGCGGGCACGACCGCGTGCGCGCGCCGGAGGAAACGGTGCAGATCGGCGGTGCGGACGTGGATCATCGCGGTGCCCTCGGCGGCGTGGAACTCCAGTACGGTCCGCCCGTAGCCGTACGGCCGCACCCGTACGTCGCCCAGGCCGGCCCGCGTGTCCACGCCCGTGGCCAGGAGATCGCGGGCGAACATCCAGGACACCTCGACACCCTCCAGGGTCGCGGGCGGCGGGAAGGTCATGCGTACGGCGAAGGGCTCCGCGCGGTCGTACCGCAAGGTCGCGGGGAGCATCTCCATCCGGGGCGCGGACGAGATCAGACGGGCCTGCACGGCTTGCTCGATCACGGGAGACAAGACCTGCCCCCTCTCACGGTTCGGTCGATGTGTCCTGTCACAGGGACAGACGTAAGAACACGCGATTCCGTGCATGCGACGGGGACGTGACCTGCGTCACCAGCGCCTCCCCGGAGTGCGGGCTGGAGACGCGCCCTGGACGGCGCCGGTGGCGTGGACTAGCTTCCACCGCCATGAGGGGTACGGGGAAGACGAGACGGACGGTGTCGGTGGGACTGTGCGGGGCGGCGCTGGCCGCCGCCCTGGCCGCCCCGGCGCAGGCGGACGTACAGACGCGGTCACCGCGGGGCGGTCCCGGCTGGCAGCTGAAGGACACCGGCGAGGACGTGCGGCTGCGGGGCCTGGCGGCGGTCAGCCGGAAGACCGCGTGGGTCGCCGGGTCCAGGGGCACGGTGCTGCGCACGGCCGACGGCGGCCGGAGCTGGCGCGACGTCTCGCCGCCGGGCGCGGGGGAGATGGAGTTCCGCGACATCGAGGCCTTCGACGGCCGGCGCGCGGTGGTGCTGGCCATCGGCGAGGGCGAGGCGTCCCGGATCTTCCGTACCGGGGACGGCGGCGCGAGCTGGACCGAGAGCTTCCGCAACACCGACCCCAAGGCGTTCTACGACTGCGTCACCTTCTTCGACAGCCGCAACGGCCTCGCGATGAGCGACCCGGTCGACGGCAAGTACCGCATCCTGTCCACCGGCGACGGCGGCATGTCGTGGAAGGTCCTGCCGAGCGCGGGCATGCCCGCGGCGCAGAGCGGCGAGGCGGGCTTCGCGGCGAGCGGCCAGTGCCTGGTCAGCTCCGGTCCGCGGGACGTATGGCTCGCCACGGGAGGCGGGGCGGCCGGCCGGGTGCTGCACTCCACGGACCGCGGCCTGACCTGGACCGCGGCCGAGACGGCGATCCCGGCGGGCGACCCGGCGCGGGGCGTCTTCGGCCTCGCCTTCCGCGACCGCGACCACGGCATCGCGGTCGGCGGCGACTACCGCGCCGGCCAGGCATCGCCGCGGGCGGCGGCGGTCACCGGCGACGGCGGCCGCAGCTGGCAGCGGTCGAAGACCCCGCCGCCGGCGTACCGCTCGGGCGTGACCTGGCTGCCGCACACCAGGTCCGGCGCACTGGCGGTCGGCCCCACGGGCACGGACCTCACGCTGGACGGTGGCCGCAACTGGCGCACGGTCGACACCGGTTCGTACGACACGGTCGACTGCGCGCCGGACTTCGGCTGCTGGGCGTCGGGCGAGAAGGGCCGCGTGGCGCGCCTGGAGTTCTGACGACCGGGAGCGGCTGCCCCCTACGCGGGCGGCTGCTCCCGGTACGGCGCGAGCCCCGGCGCCGTCTTCGTCACCACGAACTCGGTGATCCGGTACACGCAGACCCCCGCCGCCGTGAACGGGTCGGCCGCCGCGATCTTCTCGATCTGCCCCCGGTCGTCCCCGACGGCAAGGATCACCCCGCCGTCACGCGGCACCTTGCGCCCCGAGGCGACGAACACCCCCGCCTCGTACTGCGCGTCCAGCCAGGCCATGTGCGCTTCGAGCAGTTCGTCGGCGCGCTCGACGGGGGCGGTGTAGGTCAGCTCCAGTACAAACATGATCGTCAGGCTACCCGTACCCTTCTGACCACTATGAAGAGCCCGAGTTCCCCCGCCGACGAAGCCGAAGCCCGAGCGATCCAGGACGAACTGCGCGCCCGCGTGGTGCTCGACGAGCCGGGGCCGCCCCCCGGCACCGGCCTGGTGACGGGTGTCGACGTGGCGTACGACGACGCGCGTGACATCGTCGCCGCGGCGGCCGTCGTCCTCGACGCCGCGACGCTCGCCGTGGTGGAGGAGGCCACGGCGGTGGGCCGCGTCGCCTTCCCGTACGTCCCCGGTCTGCTGGCGTTCCGGGAACTGCCCACGGTGCTCGCCGCCCTCGCGTCGCTGTCGACGGACCCGGGGCTCGTGGTCTGCGACGGGTACGGGCAGGCCCACCCGCGCCGCTTCGGCCTGGCCAGCCACCTCGGCGTCGTGACGGGGCTCGCGACCGTCGGCGTCGCCAAGAACCCCTTCACCTTCACGTACGAGCAGCCGGGCCCCCACCGCGGCGCGGTGTCCCCGCTGCTGGACGGGGCGGGCGAAGAGGTCGGCCGTGCGGTGCGTACCCAGGACGGCGTGAAGCCGGTCTTCGTCTCCGTCGGCCACCGGGTGAGCCTGGACAACGCCTGCGCGCACACGCTGCGCCTGGCACCCGGCTTCCGGCTCCCGGAGTCGACCCGCAGGGCGGACGCCCTGTGCCGCCGGGCGCTGCGCGAGGCGGCCGGTGCCGGTTTCGGAACAAGCGCGTGACTGAGTACCTGTACGGATGTTTGAACCGTGGCGATGGGACAGGGTGATCGTATGAGCCCCTACCCGAATCCGAACCCGAGCCCCGAGGGGCACCCGCACCTGCACGCGCACCCGGAACACCCCACGTACCCCCGGCCTCCCCGGTCGGCCGAGTCCGTGACGCTGCACCGCGCGGGACGCCGTACGAACGTGGGCATTCTGCTCGGCGGCCTGGCCGCGCTGGGCTGGACCGGCGGGATGATCTACACCATCGCGGGCTGGGTCACCGGCCAGTGACCCCGGCCGTTTCCCGCACGTCCGCGACCCGGAACCCCAGCCCGGCCGCCGTCAGCCGCTCCAGCAGCGCGTCGCCCATCGCCACCGCCGTCGTCACCTGCCCCGACGTCGGGGGCAACTCGTCGAAGGCCAGGCACAGCACCGACTCGGCCAGCATCTTCGCCGTCTCGTCGTAGCCCGGGTCGCCGCCCGACACCTCGGTGAACACCCGGCGCCCGCCGCCCTCACCCACGAAGCGCACGGTGAACCAGCTTCTGGCCCTGCGCTCCTCGTCGGGGCCCGAGCCCGCCGCGTACCGGCTCATGAGCCACGCGCGCGCCGCCGGGAACTGGGCGAGCGCGAAGACGGCCCCCACCGCGGCCACCGAGCCGGCCGCGACCGGCAGCCACTTCACCGACGCGTAGTGCCGGTAGCGGAAGTCCGGGCCGTACCGCTCCAGCGCGGCCGCCGAACGGACCACCACCTGCGGGTCGATGGTCGCCAGCGGCAGTGCCCAGGTCCCCGTCTCGCGACTGCGCCGCGGCCCGCCGAGCGGAGCCCGCGCCCGCCGCCCCACGGGCCCCGGCTCGGACAGCCGCCGCTCCTTCGCGGTCCGGAGCGTCTGCCGCCCCCGCCCCAGTGCGGTGATCGCGGAGGCGAAGGTGCCGCCCGAGAACATCGCGCGGGAGCGGACGAATCCGTCGACGCGCAGCGGTACGCCCTCGGGCAGCTGCTTGACGGTGAAGTACACCCCGAGGTCGTGCGGGACCGAATCGAAGCCGCAGGCGTGCACGATCCGTGCCCCGCTCCTGCGGGCCCGCGCGTCGTACCGGAGGTACATCCGGTCGACGAACTCCGGCTCGCCCGTCAGGTCCGCGTAGTCCGTGCCCGCGTCCGCGCAGGCGGCGACGAGCTCCTCGCCGTACTGGATGTAGGGGCCCACCGTCGTGGCCAGGACCCGGGTGCTCGCGGCGAGTTCGCGCAGCGAGGCGGGGTCGGACGCGTCGGCGTGCAGGAGGGGGAGCGTCGCGCAGGCCGGATCGACCGCCACGAGCCGCTCGCGCAGCTTCTCCAGCTTCGCGCGGTCGCGCCCGGCGACGGCCCAGCGGCAGCCGGCGGGAGCGTGGACGGCGAGATACCGCGCGGTGAGTTCCCCGACGAAGCCCGTCGCCCCGAAGAGCACGATGTCGTACGCGCGCCCCGTACTGCCGCTGCCTGGCACTGTTTCGCTCATGGGGGCAGAGGCTAGCGGCAACGGGGAGTAAAAAGAACTAAGCGCTTGCTTGCCCCAGGGGCTTGTGCTGAGTGGAACGCGTTCTTAGCATCATTGATGTTACATCAGTTGTGTCACAGAGCTGGGGGCTTGATGGCAGCCACAGGGAACGGCCCGCGCGGACCTCTGGACGGGGTGCGCGTGGTGGAGCTGGCGGGAATCGGCCCCGGTCCGTTCGCCGCCATGCTCCTCGCGGACCTCGGCGCCGACGTGGTCCGCGTGGACCGCCCCGGCGGTGCGGCGCTGGGCGTCGACCCGGCGTACGACCTCACCAACCGCAACAAGCGCTCGGTGATCGTCGACCTCAAGTCCGCCACGGGACCGGCCCGGGTCCTCGGCCTGGCCGAGCGCGCCGACGTCCTCATCGAGGGCTACCGCCCCGGCGTCGCCGAGCGTCTCGGTGTCGGCCCCGACGCCTGTCTGGCCCGCAACCCGCGGCTCGTGTACGGGCGGATGACGGGCTGGGGCCAGGAGGGCCCGCTCGCGCGGCGCGCCGGGCACGACATCGCGTACATCGCCCTCACCGGCACCCTCGGCATGTCCGGCAGGGCGGACGAACCGCCCACCGTCCCCGCGAACCTCGTCGGCGACTACGCGGGCGGCTCGCTCTACCTCGTCATCGGCGTCCTCGCCGCGCTCCGGCACGCCCGCACCGAGGGCGGCACCGGGCAGGTCGTCGACGCCGCGATCGTCGACGGCGCCGCCCACCTCGCCACGATGATCCACGGCATGCTGGCGGCCGGCGGCTGGCAGGACCGGCGGTCGGCCAACCTGCTCGACGGCGGCTGCCCCTTCTACGGCACCTACGAGACCTCCGACGGCCGGTACATGGCGGTCGGCGCGCTGGAGCAGCAGTTCTACGCCGAGTTCACCGAGCTCCTCGGCCTGGGGGCGGAGGAGGCGCGGGCCCGCGGCGACATGGCCCGCTGGGGCGAGCTGCGCGAAGCGATCGCCACCCGCTTCAAGGCGAAGACCCGCGACGAGTGGACCGCCGTCTTCGAGGGCTCGGACGCCTGCGTCGCGCCCGTCCTCTCGCTGCGCGAGGCCCCCGCACACCCGCACCTGGCCGCGCGCTCCACGTTCACCGACCACGGCGGGATCACCCAGCCGGCCCCCGCGCCCCGGTTCTCCGCCACGCCCGGATCCGTACGGCGGGGCCCCGCCCGGCCCGGGGCCGGTGCCGCCGAGGTGGCGCGGGACTGGGACCTGCCGGAGCTCGTCGGGGACGGCGGCGCCTGATGGTGCTCCGCGTACCGCTGAGCCGCGCGGTCCTCCCCGCCCTTCCCGCCGGTCCCGGGCCGGCCGGGCCGATCGAAACCGTCAAGGACCCCAAGGACCTCAAGGACCTCAAGGACCTCAAGGACCTCAAGGACCTCAAGGACCTCAAGGACCTCAAGGGCCGGCCGTAGGAGGCACAGTTGAAGCGTCAGATCTTCACCGCGGAGCACGAAGCCTTCCGGGAGACCGTGCGCACCTTCCTGGCGAAGGAGGTCACGCCGTACTACGAGCAGTGGGAGAAGGACGGCATCGTCAGCCGGGAGGCGTGGCTGGCGGCCGGAAGGCAGGGCCTGCTCGGTCTCGCCGTACCGGAGGAGTACGGAGGCGGCGGAAACCCCGACTTCCGCTACAGCGCCGTACTCGCCGAGGAGTTCACCCGGGCCGGCGCGTCCGGGCTCGCGCTCGGCCTGCACAACGACATCATCGGCCCGTACCTCACCGGGCTCGCCACCGACGAGCAGAAGCGGCGCTGGCTGCCCGGCTTCTGCACCGGTGAGACGATCACCGCCATCGCGATGACCGAGCCGGGCGCGGGCTCCGACCTCCAGGGCATCCGCACGACGGCCGAGGACCGGGGCGACCACTGGGTGCTCAACGGCTCGAAGACCTTCATCTCCAACGGCATCCTCGCCGACCTGGTGATCGTCGTCGCGAAGACGTCGCCCGAGGGCGGAGCGAAGGGCCTGTCCCTGCTCGTCGTGGAGCGCGGCGCCGAGGGCTTCGAGCGCGGGCGCAACCTCGACAAGATCGGCCAGAAGTCCCAGGACACCGCCGAGCTGTTCTTCGACGGCGTACGCGTCCCCAAGGAGAACCTGCTCGGGGACCTCGACGGCGCCTTCGTCCACCTGATGACCAACCTGGCGCAGGAGCGCATGGGCATCGCGGTCGCCGGGATCGCCGCCGCCGAGTACCTGCTGGAGATCACCACGGCGTACGTCAAGGAGCGCGAGGCGTTCGGACGGCCGCTGTCCAAGCTCCAGCACATCCGCTTCGAGATCGCGGAGATGGCCACCGAGTGCGCCGTCACCCGCACCTTCCTCGACCGCTGCATCGTCGATCACTCGAACGGCGAACTCGACGCCGTCCACGCGTCGATGGCCAAGTGGTGGGCCACCGAGCTCCAGAAGCGCGTCGCCGACCGCTGCCTGCAACTGCACGGCGGCTACGGCTACATGACCGAGTACCGCGTCGCCAGGGCCTTCACCGACGGCCGCATCCAGACGATCTACGGCGGCACGACCGAGATCATGAAGGAGATCATCGGCCGCTCGCTCCTCGCCTGACCCCCGCCCGGTCCTCCTCCGGCCGGCTTTTGTCACGTACCCCTCGAAAGGCTGCTGTCTTGAGTACCGAAGCGTTTGTGTACGACGCGATCCGCACCCCGCGCGGGCGCGGCAAGGCCAATGGCGCCCTGCACGGCACCAAGCCGATCGACCTCGTCGTCGGCCTCATCCACGAAGTCCGCCGCCGCTTCCCCGGCCTGGACCCGGCGGCCGTCGACGACATCGTCCTCGGCGTCGTCAGCCCGCTCGGCGACCAGGGCTCGGACATCGCACGCACCGCCGCTGTCGCGGCCGGGCTGCCCGACACCGTCGCCGGCGTACAGGAGAACCGCTTCTGTGCCTCGGGTCTGGAAGCCGTCAACATGGCGGCGGCGAAGGTCCGCTCCGGCTGGGAGGACCTCGTGCTGGCGGGCGGCGTCGAGTCGATGTCACGCGTCCCCATGGGCTCCGACGGCGGCGCCTGGGCCATGGACCCGATGACCAACTGGGACACCGGCTTCGCGCCCCAGGGCATCGGCGCCGACCTCATCGCCACCATCGAGGGCTTCACGCGCCACGACGTCGACTCGTACGCCGCGCTGTCGCAGGAGCGGGCCGCCGAGGCGTGGAAGGACGGCCGCTTCGGGCGTTCCGTCGTCCCCGTCCTGGACCGCAACGGCCTCGTCGTCCTCGACCACGACGAGCACATGCGCCCCGGTACGACCGCCGAGTCGCTCGGCGCGCTCAAGCCGTCCTTCGCGACGATCGGCGAGCACGGCGGCTTCGACGCCGTCGCGCTCCAGAAGTACCACTGGGTCGAGGAGATCGACCACGTGCACCACGCGGGCAACTCGTCCGGCATCGTCGACGGCGCGGCTCTCGTCGCCATCGGCTCGCAGACGGTCGGCGAGCGCTACGGCCTCACCCCCCGCGCCCGTATCGTCTCGGCCGCCGTCTCCGGCTCCGAGCCGACGATCATGCTGACCGGCCCCGCGCCCGCCACCCGCAAGGCACTCGCCAAGGCGGGCCTGACCATCGACGACATCGACCTGGTCGAGATCAACGAGGCGTTCGCGGGCGTCGTACTGCGCTTCGTCAAGGACATGGGCATCTCCCTCGACAAGGTCAACGTCAACGGCGGCGCCATCGCCATGGGCCACCCCCTGGGCGCCACCGGCGCGATGATCCTCGGCACGCTCATCGACGAGCTGGAACGCCGTGACCAGCGGTACGGCCTGGCCACGCTGTGCGTCGGCGGCGGCATGGGCATCGCCACCGTCGTCGAGCGTCTCTGACCGTCCCGTCCCACCCCTTACGGAGAAGAAAACTCATGAGCGAGAGCACCACCATCCGCTGGGAACAGGACGAGACCGGTGTCGTCACCCTCGTCCTCGACGACCCCAACCAGTCCGCGAACACCATGAACCAGGCTTTCAAGGACTCCATCGCGGCCGTCGCCGACCGCGCGGAGGCCGAGAGGGACTCGATCAGGGGCATCATCTTCACCTCCGCCAAGAAGACCTTCTTCGCGGGCGGCGACCTCAAGGACATGATCAAGGTCGGTCCGGAGAACGCCCAGCAGGCATTCGACGCCGGTATGGCGATCAAGGCGTCCCTGCGCCGCATCGAGACCCTCGGCAGGCCCGTCGTCGCCGCCATCAACGGGGCGGCCCTCGGCGGCGGTTACGAGATCGCGCTCGCCTGCCACCACCGCGTCGCCCTCGACGCGCCCGGCTCCAAGATCGGCCTGCCCGAGGTCACGCTCGGTCTCCTCCCGGCGAGCGGCGGCGTCACCCGTACCGTACGGCTGATGGGCATCGCCGACGCGCTGCTGAAGGTGCTTCTCCAGGGCACCCAGTACAGCCCGCGGCGCGCTCTGGAGAACGGCCTGGTCCACGAACTCGCCGCCACGCCCGACGAGATGCTCGCCAAGGCCCGCGCCTTCATCGACGCCAACCCCGAGTCCCGGCAGCCCTGGGACGTCAAGGGCTACAAGATCCCCGGCGGCACGCCGTCCAACCCGCGCTTCGCCGCGAACCTCCCCGCCTTCCCCGCCAACCTCAAGAAGCAGACGGCGGGCGCCCCCTACCCCGCCCCGCGCAACATCCTCGCGGCGGCCGTGGAAGGCGCGCAGGTCGACTTCGAGACCGCGCTGGCCATCGAGGCCCGGTACTTCACCGAGCTGGTCACCGGGCAGATCGCCAAGAACATGATCCAGGCGTTCTTCTTCGACCTCCAGGCCGTCAACTCCGGTGCCAACCGCCCGAAGGGCATCGAGCCCCGCCCCGTCCGCAAGGTCGCGGTCCTCGGCGCCGGGATGATGGGCGCGGGCATCGCGTACTCCTGCGCCAGGGCCGGCATCGAGGTCGTCCTCAAGGACGTGACGCCCGAAGCCGCCGCCAAGGGCAAGGCGTACTCCGAGAAGCTGCTCGCCAAGGCGCTCTCGCGCGGCCGTACGACCGAGGCCGAACGGGACGCGCTCCTCGCCCGCATCACGCCGACCGCCGACCCGGCCGGCCTGGCGGGCTGCGACGCCGTGATCGAGGCGGTCTTCGAGGACACCTCGCTCAAGCACAAGGTGTTCCAGGAGATCCAGGACATCGTCGAGCCGGACGCGCTGCTCTGCTCCAACACCTCGACGCTTCCCATCACCGGTCTCGCCGAGGGTGTCGCGCGTCCCGCCGACTTCATCGGCCTGCACTTCTTCTCACCGGTCGACAAGATGCCGCTGGTCGAGATCATCAAGGGGGAGCGGACCGGCGACGAGGCGCTGGCGCGCGCCTTCGACCTCGTACGCCGGATCAAGAAGACCCCGATCGTCGTCAACGACTCGCGCGGCTTCTTCACCTCGCGCGTCATCGGCCAGTTCATCAACGAGGGCGTCGCGATGGTCGGCGAGGGCATCGAGCCCGCGTCCGTCGAGCAGGCGGCGGCCCAGGCCGGCTACCCGGCGAAGGTCCTGTCCCTGATGGACGAACTGACCCTCACCCTCCCGCGCAAGATCCGGCGCGAGACGAAGCGGGCGGTCGAGGAGGCGGGCGGCACCTGGCCGGGGCACCCGTCGGACGCGGTGATCGACCGCATGGTCGACGAGTTCGGGCGTACGGGCCGCAGTGGCGGGGCGGGCTTCTACGAGTACGGCGAGGACGGGAAGCGCACCCGCCTGTGGCCGGGCCTGCGCGAGCACTTCACGAAGCCGGGCGCAGAGATCCCCTTCACCGACATGAAGGAGCGGATGCTCTTCTCCGAGGCGCTGGACACGGTCCGCTGCTTCGAGGAAGGCGTGCTGACGTCGGTCGCCGACGCCAACATCGGCTCCATCATGGGCATCGGCTTCCCGGCCTGGACGGGCGGCGCGATCCAGTACATCAACGGGTACGAGGGCGGCCTGCCCGGCTTCGTGGCCCGCGCGCGCGAGCTGGCGGCCACGTACGGCGAGCGCTTCACGCCGCCGGCGCTGCTGGTCGAGAAGGCGGAACGGGGGGAGACGTTCAGCGACGCGTGACCGCCTGCGGGTGCCGGGGTCCCCTCGCGGGGCCCCGCGCCCCGGTCACTCCGCGCCGAACGCCGCCCGCAACTCCTCCTTCAGCGACCGCTGGAACGTCGTGACCAGCGCCTGCACCACCATCGGCTGCATGTGCGCCGACAGCGACTTCATCGCCCTCACATGCTCCGGATCCGACTCGCGCTCGCGGTACGGGCTCCACACCTCGTCCTTGAAGAGCCGCGCCAGCGCGTGCGCCGCCGAGCGGGTGTGCTCCATCAGGACCGTGCGGGCGGCGAGTATCGTCTCGTGCGCTATCGGTACGTCGAGCAGCTGTGTGCCGAGCGCCAGCAGCCCCGGATCGACGCGGAAGGTGCCGGGCGTGTCCGTGCGTTCCAGGACGTTCATCGCGGCGAGCCGGTCGATGTCCTCCTCCGTCAGGGAGCGGCCCGCGCGGCGGTCCAGCTCCGCGCGGGTGGCGTCCTCCGCCGAGTCGGGTGCCCAGGTCGCCACGAGCGCGCGGTGGATCGCCAGGTCGTGCGCGCTCAGGCCGGGCGGCAGCTGCTCCAGGTAGCGCTCGATCGCGGCGAGCGTCATGCCGTGGTGCTGGAGCTCCTCGATGAGCGCCAGCCGGGACAGGTGGGCGGGCCCGTAGCGGCCGACGCGGCGCGGACCGATCACGGGCGGCGGGAGCAGGCCGCGCGTGCTGTAGAAGCGGACCGTGCGCACCGTGACGCCGGCCCGTGCGGCCAGCTCGTCTACCGTGAGCGTCGGCTCCTCGGTGTCCGTCGTCATGTCTGCGCCTCGCTTCCCGTCCCACTGCCGTGCGGTGATGCAGTACAACAGTATTGCTGTCTCACCAGTGTTGTGAAAGCTTCACGACCCGACTGTCAGTGGCGGCCCGTACGGTGGTGCCATGTCCGGGATCTGTTACGTACGGGGGGACGCCACCGCGCCGCAGGGCAAGGGTGTCAAGATCATCGCGCATGTCTGCAACGACCTGGGCGGCTGGGGCAAGGGCTTCGTGGTGGCGGCGTCCCGCCGCTGGTCCGAGCCGGAGGCGGCGTACCGGCGCCGGCACCGGGAGCGGGCCGCCAACGACTTCGGCCTGGGCGCGGTGCAGTTCGTGCGGGCCGAGCCGCCGTCCACCCCGCTGATAGCGGAGCGGCTGGTGGGGCGGGGCATCGCGGTCACGGTCTACGACCACGACTGAGCGGCCCGAGGGGGCGCGGCCGGGGCCTCGGCCGGACGCCGTACGACGGGTCCGGTACGCCGGGGTCCGGCCACGACGGCGCGCCGGTCGGGCAGTACGGCTGTCTGCGGGTGGTGCCGGAAGCCGGCGTGGCCGTCGCCCGGCCGGCCAACGGCCGCGGTGCGCGCCGAGGCCGGATGCCCGGGGTGTTCTCCCCCCTGCCCGGCGGGGCCCGGGGCGCGCACGCCCCCAACTGCGGGCGTCCACCGTCACGTACGCCCACGCCTACGGGCGCCCGCAGCCACGCACGCCCCCACGTGCGCACGCCCACAACCACGGGCGGGCCAACAGCGGGCGAACGGCCGCCTCCCCGGATGACACCTCGGTGAACTTGCTCTGGAGGACCTCGGTACGCCTGGTCGCCTCACGACCGCACTCGTAACTTTGACCACTCCGCACCAACGCGTTCAGTCATCAGGCATCGAATCATCGGGAGTCGGCGGTGAACGGTTTCCCCTGGGAGTCAGCGATCGCCGTCCTCGGCCTGGCGATCCCCGTGCTCGCGGCCACGTGGGAGTTCGCGCTCGTCGGCCGCAAGAGGCTCGGCTACCGGGTGCAGATGGACACCACCGCGACGGACGCGGCCAACTCCCCGTACGCCGGAGTGCTGCAGCAGATGCGGCGGAACGACACCCCGCTGCTCGACCCGTCGTTCGTGCTGCTGCGCATCCAGAACAGCGGCTGGACCCTGATCGACGCGGGCGACTACGTCGTACGCGACGACGACCAGGTCGGCGTACGGGCCAGCTTCCCGGGCCGCCGCGTCGTCGGCATGGTCGTGACCGAACTCAGCCACGACTACCTGGGCCCCTGCTTCGAGGGAGCCGCCGGCCTGCGGACCAGCGACGGCCTCATCGAGCTGCCCAGGGTGCCCCTCAACCGCGGCGCCCACTACAAGGTCCTCGCCGTCCTGGAACGCGACCCGGCGTCCGCGGCGGGGCAGGAGTTCCCCGACCCGGTGATCGTGGCGGGCGTCAAGGGCGGGGTGCGCGGCGGGAGGATCAAGAGGACCGCGAGCCACACGTTCGCCTCGAAGCCGGTCATGGTGTTCATCGCACTCCTGGTCCTCGTGGCGGCCGCCCAGTCCTTCACCACGTTCACCAGGGAAAACGTCCAGGCCGCCCCTCTGGACTGCGCCAAGGGCACACTGACACTCGTCGGTTCCACCGCTTTCGAGCCCGTGGTCCGGCAGGCCGCGAAGCAGTACGAGAAGACGTGTCCGGACGCCCGTATCCCCATTACGGAGAACTCGTTCAAGGGCAGCGTCGCCGGACTCGACGCGCTCGCCACCGCGGGCAAGGACGCGAAGGACCTGGGCAGCCACGGGCTCCCCGACCGGCTGGCGTTCACCGACGGGGCCAAGAGCGACCGCCGCCCGCAACTGCTGCCCAGACCCGTCGCGTTGTCCCTGTTCACCCTGGTCGTCAACAAGGACGCCGGAATCCAGGACCTGTCCCTGAAGCAGGTCCGGCAGATCTACGCCGGGAAGGTCACCAACTGGAGCCAGGTGAACGGCAACCCCCTCCCCATCCACCTCATCAGCCGCAACCCCGGCTCCGGCACCCGGGCCACGCTCGTCCATCAGGTCCTGGACGGCGAGGAACCGATGAAGGTCACGGAGGGCGACTGCGCGGCCATGGAGGAGAACAGGCCGGGCCGCTGCGAGGTCGACGACACCCGCACCCTCCTGAACACCGTGTCCACGACCCCCGGAGCCCTCGGCCACAGCGAGGTCGGCGCCGCGCTCACGCACGACGACCTCCAGCAGGTGCGCATCGACGGGTATTCGGCCACGCTGGAAGGCGCCGACGAGGGCGCGTACCCGTACTGGCAGACCGAGTTCGCGTACACCTACGGAGAGCCGCCCGCCGACTCCGTCGCCGCCGGTTTCCTGCGCTACCTGGCCGACGAGGTCGGCAGGGACATCCTCCGCTCCCACGGGCACCGGCCCTGCTCCGAACTGGCGAAGCCGCTGCTCTGCCGCCCGGCCTAGCGGAAGGACGCTTCGAGAGAGGGGCGCCCGCCGTCCGGCCCCGGCGCGATCCGTACACCGCCGCCGCTGTTGCCGTTCCAGGCGCTGCTCTCCGTCCTGGGATCCGTGGCTCCTGGGCTCCGTGGCTCCGTGGCTCCGTGGGTGACGGAGCCGCACAGGCGCGTCTGCCGCCGCACGCGTCACCGGGAGGGCACGGCCGGGGCGAAATGGTGGGCCAGAGTGGCGTGCGGGTCGGGAGCCGCCGTCTGCGGGGCGTGATCCACGTGCACGGTGGCGCAGGCCAGCCGCTCCACCGCGTGCAGCAGCGCGTGTTCCGCGGCCACCGCCACCGCGTGCGCCTGGACCACCGTCAGATCCGGATCGACCACCACGGACGTCTCGGCGCGCAGGCTGTGGCCGAGCCACCGCATGCGGACGGCCCCCACCGCCCGCACGCCCTCGACATGGGAGAGCGCGTGCTCGGCCTCGTCCACCAGCGCCGGATCGACCGCGTCCATCAGCCGGTGCCAGATCTCCCGGGCCGTACCCCGCAGCACCAGCACGATCGCGACCATGATCACAAGCCCGATCAGCGGGTCGGCGTAGCGCCAGCCGAGAGCCGAACAGCCCGCGCCCAGCAGTACGGCGAGGGAGGTGAACCCGTCGGTGCGGGCGTGCATCCCGTCGGCGACCAGCGCGGCGGAGCCGATCCTCCTGCCGGTACGGATACGGGCCCGCGCCACCCACTCGTTGCCCGCGAAGCCGATCAGGCCGGCCGCGGCGACGGCGGGGAGGTGGCCGACCTCCTGCGGTTCGAGGAGGCGCCGCACCGCCTCGTACCCGGCGAACACCGCGGAGGCCGCGATCACCAGCACCACGAACACGCCCGCCAGGTCCTCGGCCCGCCCGAAGCCGTAGGTGTAGCGGCGGGTCGCCGCACGCCGCCCCAGCAGGAAGGCGACGGCGAGGGGCACGGCGGTCAGGGCGTCGGTGGCGTTGTGGACGGTGTCGCCGAGCAGCGCGACCGACCCCGAGAGGGCGGCGACCACGGCCTGGGCGACGGTGGTCGCCGCGAGCACGGCGAAGGAGAACCAGAGGGTTCGCAGTCCGGCCGACGACCCTTCGAGCGCGGAGTCGACCCGGTCCTGACGGCCATGGTGATGATGGTGTCCGTGTCCGTGTCCGTGACCCGTCATGCACCTCACAGTGGCACATCAACTCCCTTGCAGCCACTGCCGAACAACCGCCCGTGACCAGGTGCGAACCCCTCGCGACTACGCCGCTCCGGAACGCGCCGCGCGGGCCGCCCGCACCGCCCGCACCGCGCCCTCCGCCGCCCGGATCCCGCTGAAGATCGCGATCTCCCCGCGCACACCGGGCGCGGCCGCCATGTCCCCCGCCAGGAACACCCCGTCGCCCCGGTCGATCGCCGGACGGCCCCGCCAGGTCGCCCCCGGCAGGCCGAGCGCCCCGGTCCGGCCCTTCGCCGTGGCCGTACGCTGCCAGGTCGTCCGCCACCAGCCGGTCCCGCCGGTCGCTGCGCACCGCACGCCGAGCGCGTTGGCCGCCGCCCGCGCGGTGCTCTCGCCGTACCGCCGGGACGCCCAGGCGTGGAAGGTCTCGTCGACCGGCGCGGTGCGCGGACGGCCCGGCAGCACCATCCGCGCCAGCCCGGCGGGCGGCACGAGCCGCAGCCGTCCGTCGCGCACGAATCCGGCCTCGGCCCGGCGCAGCGGCGGCAGCGCGACCGGTCCGGTCAGACCGCGACCGGTGAGCCACTTCCAGTGCGGCAGATCGCTGTAGAAGACGTGCGGGTCCTCATGGGCGACGTACGGCGCGGGCGTGGCCCTCCCTCGCCCGCCGAGCGATCCGTGCGCCTCGTACGGGTCCACGCGCACGCCCGCCTCGGCGCAGGCGACGGCGGAGACCAGCCCCGCCACTCCGCCGCCGATCACGGTCGCCTTTCCGTCCCCGGGCGTGTCCTTCTCCTTCGTCCCGTCCGTTCCGGTCCTCTGCTCACCAAAACGGACGGGGCGGCGCGGAGTGTGACATCGGCCCGCAGGGACGTGACCGCAGGAGTGCGGTCAGCGGCTGCCCGCCACGACCGGGTAGTGGTCGCTCAGATTGGTGTACGTGTACTGCCTGCCCCAGCTGGAGACGGTCCAGGGCGCGCTCCGCTCCTTGATCACCTCGTTCGTCCAGCCCTGCGGCCTGGCGTGCCCGGCGCGGTGCAGGACGTGGTCGAGGTCCTCGCGGGGGTCGTCCGGGTAGCGCTCGGACGCGATCGAGTTGTCGGCGGTGTCGAAGGAGTACGGGTGCCCGGTGCGCGCGTCGGCGTCGCTCAGGCCGCCGTCGGCGAGCATCGTGGCGTACTCGGGGCTGTGCGAGTCGACGTTGAAGTCGCCCGCGACGATCACCTGCTCGGACGCGGGGATGTTCTTGCCGTCGAGGAAGGCGTCGATCGCCTTGAACTGCCGGCTGCGCATCAGGGCGGCCTCGCCCGCGCCGCAGCCCGGGTCGGTCGACTGGGCGTGCGTGCCGACGACGTGGACCGACGCGCCGTTCACGTTCAGCACGGCGTACACGAAGCCCTTGTTGGAGTACCAGTCGGCGCCGCACGCGTCCTTGTAGACGTACTGCTCCTTGCGCACGACCGGCCACTTGCTGAGCACCGCGACCCCGCCGTCCTCCGGAGTCGTGGCGGAGTAGGACCCGCCGGTCGCGTCCCAGCCGTCCTTGCTGCGGCCCATCACCGGTGTCTGGTACGGGTACTGCGCGGCGGCGTTGCTCTTCAGCGCGTCCGAGGCGCCGTTGTCGAAGGCCTCCTGGACGACGACGACGTCGTTGCCCTGGAAGAAGGGGGCCGCCGGGATGGCCTTCGCCCGGTGGTCCTGGCCCCAGTTGGGGTAGAGGTTCTTGCTGAAGAGGAAGGCGTTGTACGACAGCACCTTCAGCGACGGCACCTCGGCGGCGGCCGGAGCCGCCGGGGCCACCGGAGTCATCGGGGCGGCGGAGGCGGACGGGGCGGTCGCGGCGAGTGTGGCGGCCGCGAGTGCGGTGGCCAGGGCTGCGCCAGGGGTACGGCGGAGCACGGAATGCGGCACTGGAACTCCCGTTTCGGGTGGGCGGTGATGATCAGCGCCGCACATCAAATCAGCCGGAGTTACTTATCGGTAGCCATTGGGCGGCGAATGGCCGGACGGTTGCGCATGATCTGGCCAACTTCCGTTGCCGGCGGGGCTGGTACGTCCGTCGTACGGCGTGCCCGTCCCGGCCGTGACGGCCTCGACGCCCCCCCCCGTGCGGTGTACCGGAGAGCGCTTCCAGGGCGGCAGGACCGCCCCGTGCCGTGCGTACCGCCACCGCCCGCATCCCGCGCCACCTGGGACGGGACCGGGATCGCATACTGGAGGAGTGAGGAAGGGCAGGCAGGACCCCGTGCCACCCCCGCCCGGCGGCATCCTGTGGTCGGTCGCCGGGGACGTGCGCGCGCTGCTCATGCTGCCCGCCGCGCTCACCCTCCAGGTCGCGCACCCGGCCGTCGGCGCGGGCGTCGACCAGCACTCCGTCTTCCGCACGGACCCGTGGGGACGCGGCGAGCGGTCGCTGCGCTCCGTGCAGCTGTGGGTGTACGGGGGAGAGGCGGCCGCCGAGGAGGGCCGCCGGCTCCGGCAGCTCCACAAGACGATCCGGGGCACCGACGCGCACGGCCGCCGCTACCACGCCCTGGACCCCGCGCACTACTCCTGGGTCCACGCCACCGGCTTCCCGTGCTACCAGCACGCACTGCGCTACCTCTTCCGGCCGCTGACCGGGGCCGAGGAGCGGCAGCTGTACGCGGAGTGGCTCCGGGTCGGCCGGGTTCTCGGCATCAATGACCGGGACATGCCGCAGACCGTCGAGGAGTTCTGGCCGTACTACCGCAAGGTGCTGGCCGACGAACTGGAAGCGACCGTGGTGGTGCGCGAGCTGCTCGCCACCGGCACCCGGATCCCCGCCCCCGACCGCGGCCCGCTGCCGGTACGCCTCGCCCTGCGCGCCCTGTGGCCGGTCCTGCTGCCGCCGCTGGCCCGCTTCAGGGCGTTCCTCACCGTCGGTTACCTGCCGCCGGACGCGCGCCGGGCCCTCGGGCTGGAGTGGAGCGGCGCACAGGAGCGCAGGCTGCGCCGGTTCAGCCGCGTCGTACGCACCCTGGTTCCGCTGCTGCCCGAGCGGCTGCGCTGGCTGCCCCTGGCGCGGGAGGCCCGGGCGCGGCACCGCGCCGCCCGCGGCCACTGAGAGCGCTCTCGGAAGTTCCGGCCGGGCGGGCCGCGGAGCTGTGACGCCGGAGGAACCGGACCGGACCGTCACAGCCCCGCGTGCTCCGGTCAGCCGCTGCTGTCCCCGGCCGCGCTCGCGGGAGGTGCCGGGGGCCACGGAACCCCGGCCAGGAGGGGGAGAACCGACTCCTCCTCGTAGTCGAGGTGCGCGTTCAGCTCCGTCGACATCCGGTCCAGCTCGGAGCGGAAACGCCGGGGATCGGCGATGCCGATGCCGGCCAGCAGGGTCACCAGCTCGCCCTGGATGCGCGCGACCGTGCGGTGCTCGTCGCGGAGCCGGTCGAAGGTGTCGGTCAAGTGGGGGTGGTAACGGGCGATCCCGGGGAACAGGTGCGCGTCCTCACTGGTGTGGTGGAACTCCAGGGTCTGGCAGAACGCCAGGCAGCGCTGCCGGATCTGCAGCCCGAGACCCGGGGCCGGTGGCTCACCGGGGCCATGGTGGGCCGCGCGTGCGGCGAAGTGGGCGTCGACCTCCGCCCTCACCTGGCGCAGCTGGCCCCGCAGCCAGGTGTGGACCTCCAGGAGCTTGTCGGCGAGGCTCCTGACCTCGACGGGCTCCTCCCAGCCGTCGGGCTCGGCGCGCTCCAGCACCACGACCGGCAGGGGCCGGGTGGTCAGGGCCTGGTAGTCGCCGTATCCGGGCGCCACGCGCACGACGTGCTCGAACAGCTCCTCGCGCCGCGCTCCCTCGGCGGGAACCGCCAGGGCCTCGAAGGTCCGGATGCCGGCCTCCACCCGTACCACGGGGTGGGCGAGCAGGTTGTGGTACCAGTCGGGATGGCGCGGGGCGCCGAGATTGGACCCGACGATCACCAGCGAATCGCCGTGGCGGACGTAACCGAGGGGAGTGGTGGTCTCCTTCCCCGACTTCGCGCCGGTGGTGGTCAGCAGGAGCAGGTCCTCGCCCGCGAAGGGGCCGCCGACCTTCCCCCCGTTGGCGCGGAACTCCTCGATGACGGATTGGTTGAAAGACGTGGGCATACGGTTCTGTGTCTCCGGAGATGCAGGTGTCCGCAGTGGCTGCGGGAGTGGCCGATGGTGATGCGCGCAGGGCGGAGCGACCGCACGGCACACGGCACGCGTGGCGGTGCCGGAAAGCGCGCGAAGCGAAAGAGGGCAGACGACGTGCGGGTGCGCTACGTCATGTGCAGGGCGCGGAGTGTGAACTCATGGCGGGCCCCTCGGGGAAGGGTGTTCGCCCGATCACCGGCCGGCCCACTGCTCTTTGGCCGGAGTCACGCGACACCGGCTCCATTACACGTATCCGGCAGTCGCCTGTCAACGTGGAATGTCGGGCGGCAGCGAAGATTTCCGTGAGCAGGCCTGTGACCTGGGCACTGAAATCTTCCCCGCGCTAGCCTGTGCCGGTACGGGGGCACCTGCTGTTTCAGTGTCAGGTGAGGGGAGTCAGCGCTTGACGCGGTTGCGGACGGCGAGGACGGCCAAGCCCAGAAGAACGGGCTCGGTCAGCCGCGAGGTCATTTCGATGTAGATGCCGGCGGTGGTCAGGTCCTGGCCGGAGGAACGGAAGACCACCGAATTGAGCGTAAGGTTCAGGGCCTTCTCGAAGCGCTCGCCGGTGAACCGTTGTCCGGTGGGGTTGCGTGGATCGTCCTTGTCTATCTCGAAGGTGACGCTCCCGCCACCGGAGGGCACCGTGCCGGTTGCTTCCTGCTGTGGGGCGTTGTCGGGGAGCCCGAAGCCCATCAGGAGCAGGATGGTGACGAGCATGGCAGCGGCGAGCCAGCCCAACGCCCGGGAGGCGCGCAGGCCATAGCCGGACAGCGCCCAGTAGGCGACCAGAAGGCTTCGCTCGCTTCGGGGGATGTCATCGGCGTGGCGGCGCATCTCCATCTCCCCGTAATAGAAGTCGGCTGCCCCAGGCTCGTGCTTGCCGTCCTCGAACGCCTTGCGCAGCGCCCGGTACACCGGTGCCAGTTGCACCGGACCGACGTGGCTGGCGCCGGAGGGGGCCGCTTGCCAGCCAGGGGCTGCGGCTGGCTGTCGCGCACGCCAGTAGTGTTCTTCGACGAGGGTGCGACGGTGGGTGAACCACATGGGGTGCCAGCCCCGCCAATGCATGGTGTGAGGGGTCGTTTCGAAGATGCAGGCGCCCTCCAGCCGCAGTTGGTCCAGGTGAACGGTCCCGGTGAACAGGCACTTTGACAGGTCGATGTCGGCGAGGACCAGATGGGCCGCGTCCACGCCGCGCAGCGACGCGAGCCTCACGCCAGAACCTGGCGCACTCGCGAGAGCGGTCTCGGCCAGATGCTGGCCGTTGGCGAGCATGAACGGATCCGGTTCTGCGGCGATCGTGAGGGGGTACTCGAAGACCGCGTGTGTGAAGTCGACCGTGGCGTACCGCAGGCGTATCTCCGCCGTGGCCGACCAGCGGGTCCGTCGGCACTCCAGGCGCCGCGCGGCGAACGAAAGGATCACTGGGCCGCCAAACGTAGCTCCGGACAGCAGGACCCGCCCAGAACAGAGGAACGGCCCCAAGGCGGCGGCCTCTGCAAAGTTCGCCGACTCGAACATGGCGTCGCCAATGAAGGTCACCGAATCGAACCCGGCGTCGCCCGTGAACGTCGCCCTCTCGAACCAGGCGTCGTCCGCGAAGGTCGCTGACTTGAACCAGGCATCGCGCCTGAACGTCGCCGACTCGAACTGAGTGCTGCCCGCGAAGGTCACCGACACGAACATGGCGTCGCCAATGAAGGTCACCGAATCGAACCCGGCGTCGCCCGTGAACGTCGCCCTCCCGAACTCGGCGTCGTCCGCGAAGGTCGCTGACTTGAACCAGGCATCGCGCCTGAACGTCGCCGACTTGAACCAGGCGACGCGCTTGAAGGTGGCTGACTTGAACCAGGCGTTGCCCGTGAAGGTCGCCCACTCGAACCAGGCGTTGCCCGTGAAGGTCGCTGACCTGAACTCGGCGTTGCCCGTGAAGGTCGCCGACGCGAACCCGGCGTCGCGCGTGAAGGTCGCCCACTCGAACCACGCATTACCCCTGAAGGTCACCCTCTCGAACCAGGCCTCGCCCGTGAAGGTCACCGACCCGAACCCGGCGCGGCCCGAAAAGGTCGCCCCCTCGAACCAGGCCTCGCCCGTGAAGGTCACCGACTCAAACTCGGCATCGCCCGTGAAGGTCACCGACTCGAACCCGGCGCGGCCCGAGAACGTCGCCGACTCGAACAAGGCGGTTCCCAGGTGAGAGTGCCCAGTTGTGGGGTCCCGGACGGCGTTGAGGAGGGCGTCGAGAAGGGGGCGGGTGAAGGGAGTGCCGCGGTGGTCGACGTCCGCGCCGGGAGTCAGGCCAACGAGGTAGGCGTCCCGGTCAGGGTCGGCCAGGTGGGCGAGACACAAGGTATGGCCGGGCACGTGGATGCCGGGGCAGCCGAACGGTCGCTCGGGGCTGGCGTCCTCGCCACAGTGCGCCCATCGGGGCGGTGGGGACGGCTCGGGGCTTGGCTGGGACATACCCGAAAGACTATTGAGCGCGACCGCTGGTGCCGCCCTCACCTCATGGCCGCAGCACTGAAATCTTCGTTGCGGCACTGAAGAACGTACTGAAGTGCATCGTGCGCTGCTGAAACCTTCCGTGCCGTCCGACATGGAAGCTCACGCACCTGTGCCGCGCCACCCGCCTGCCCGTCCCGTCAACAGTTGAACGCGTGGTGACCCGCCGCATCTCCAACTGCCGTCTGTGTCACACGTATTGACACTTGTATTTCAGGAGTTTTACGTTCCCTGATATCTGAGAGCGCTCTCGGACGCCCTTCCCCCACGACTTCGAGGTGCCGTCCATGCCAGCTCCCCCGTTCGGATCCGCCAAATCCCCCAGATCCCCCAGATTCCCCAGATCGCCCAAATCCGCCAGATCCGCGTCCGCGCTCATCCTCGTCTCCGCCCTGACCGCCCTCGGCCTCGGCACCGCCGCCGCCCCGGCGGCCGCGGCCACCATCCCCGTCGGCTCGGGCAGTTACTCCGACGTGCGCCCCGCCGGTACCTCCGGTCCCACCACCAACACCGGCACGCCCGTCACCCCCAAGCTCACCCCGGCCGCGAAGGACCGGCCGCTCCCCACCAACGACTGGTGGTCCTCCCTCGCCTTCCAGCGGTACGGCGACAACCCGCACTCCACGCCCATGTACGGGCACCCGCTCACCTACCAGGCCACCGCCGCCGGCCTCGAAGTCGGTTACCCGACGACCCCCGCCGTCGTCGGGGACGGCCGCCAGTACGAGTACGCCCACAAGCGCGACCTCACGCTCGGCCTGACCGGTCTCAACTCGCCCGACACCAAGGCCGACGACTGGTCCGACTGGACCGTCACCCCCTACTGGTCCGACGGCGCCCGCACCCTGCGCACCACCATCGGCCACGGCCTGCCCTTCGTGTACGCCAAGGGCTCGGGCGGCAGCGCCCAGATCACCACCGCCGCCGCGCCCGCCGTCTTCGCCGACCAGGGCAACGTCCTCGGCATCACCGTCGCCGGCCACCACTACGCCCTCTTCGCGCCGACCGGCAGCGACTGGAACATCGCCGGGTCGACCCTCACCGCCGGCCTCGGCGCCAAGGACTACTTCTCGCTCGCCGTGCTGCCCTCCACCGACGCCCTCGCGACGTACAAGAAGTACGCGTACAGCTTCATCACCGGATCGAAGGCGAGCTGGAGCTCCACCGGCGGCACGGTGAAGGCGACGTACACCCTCACCACCGAGGCGAAGGAGGGCAGCGAGACGGGCACGCTCCAGGCCCTCTACCGCCACCAGTGGCTGCACACCTCCGACCCGCTCACCCCGTACACCTACGTCTCGCCGCGCGGCACGATGAAGGTCCGCGAGGGCGCGTCCTTCACCACCAGCCAGCGGGCCTCCGCCGTGCTGCCCGCGCTGCCGCAGTCGGGCGGCGTCGACAAGGCGAGGCTCAGGGGCTACCTGAACGAGGCCGCGAACGCCTCCGACCCCTTCTCGGGCGCCACCGACACCTACTGGACCGGCAAGGCGCTGGGCCGCCTCGCCCAGCTCGTGCCCGTCGCCGACCAGATCGGTGAGACCGCCGTCCGCGACAAGCTGCTCGGCCTGATGAAGGGCCGCCTCCAGGACTGGTTCACGGCCGGCGGAGCCAACGAGTTCTCGTACGACAAGTCCTGGAAGACGCTGACCGGCTACCCGGCGTCGTACGGCAGCGACACCGAGCTCAACGACCACCACTTCCACTACAGCTACTACGTCTACGCCGCCGCGATCGTCGCCCAGTACGACCCGGCCTGGGCCGCCGACTCCGCGTGGGGCGGCATGGTCAAGACGCTCGTACGGGACGCCGCCAACCCCAGCCGCACCGACACCGCCTTCCCCTTCCTGCGCGGCTTCGACGTGTACGCCGGACACAGCTGGGCGTCGGGCCACCAGGGATTCGCGGCCGGCAACAACCAGGAGTCCTCGTCGGAGTCCACCAACCTCAGCGCCGGTCTCGTCCTGTGGGGCGCGGCGACCGGCGACACGGCCCTGCGCGATCTCGGCACGTATCTGCTGACCACCGAGTCCGAGGCGATCGCGCAGTACTGGTTCGACGCCGACGAGCAGGTCTTCCCGTCCTCCTTCGGCCACGACACGGTCGGCATGGTGTGGGGGAGCGGCGGCGCGTACGCCACCTGGTGGACGGCCAACCCGGAGGAGATCCACGGCATCAACGTCCTTCCGGTGACCGGCGGTTCCCTGCACCTGGGCGGCGAGAAGGCCGCCGTCCGGCGCAACCTCGCCGAGATGGAACGCGAGAACGGCGGACCGGCCGTCGAATGGCGCGACATCCTCTGGGAGTTCCAGTCGCTGGCCGACCCGGCCGCCGCCAAGGCCAAGTGGGACGCGGGCCACGCGGGCTACACCCCCGAGCAGGGCGAGTCCAAGGCGCACACCTACCACTGGATCAGCACCCTCGACACGCTCGGCGCCCCCGACGCGACGGTGAGCGGCGACATCCCGACGTCCGCCGTCTTCACCAAGGGCACGGTACGGACGTACGCCGCCCACAACCACTCCGCCACCACCCGCACCGTGACCTTCTCGGACGGCGCGAAACTCACCGTCCCCGCCCGCTCGACCGCGACCGGCACCGGCACCGGAGGCCCCGGACCCGATCCCGAACCGCCCACCGGCAACACCTTCCAGCTCCGCACCGGGGGCGCCCTCACCACCGCCACCGGCACCACGGCCGCCACCGACACCATCGCCTCGGCGGGCGGCGCCAACCACGACGGCACCCCGCACCAGCCGCTGACGTACACGGTCAAGGGCGTCAACGGCACGCTCAAACCCGGTACGCCGACGGCCTTCCGCCTCCAGGTCGACGCGGGCACGACGGTCGGCCTCGGCCAGCAGGCGCGCGTCAGTTACGACCTGACCGGCGACGGCACGTACGACCGGACGGAGACGTACCGGTACTTCGCGACCGACCCGGTGACCGGCTGGGAGGAGTACACCCAGGCCCGCGGCCTCGCCTCGGCCACCGGCACGCCCGGTGACCTCAAGGGCGGCACCGTACGTCTCGAAGTGTGGAGCGCCATCGGCAACGGCACGGCGAAACTCCGCACCGGCACGGCGGACTCGGTCCTGGTGATTCCCTTCCAGTGACCGGCACGCACCCCCCACACGGCGGGCCCCGGCCGCTCAGGCCGAGGCCCGCCGCACCAGTTCGGTCGGCATGATCACCGAGGCCGGAGCACCCGCCTCCCGGCCGTCGCCCTCGCTCAGGACGCGCATCAGCAGCCTGACCATCAGCCGGCCCATCCCCTCGATGTCCTGGCGGACCGTCGTCAGCGGGGGATCGACCGCCTCGGCGACGCCCGCCACATCGTCGAACCCGACGAGCGCGACATCCTCCGGCACCCGGAGCCCCCTCTCCCGCAGGACCCGCAGCGCGCCCGCGGCCATCAGGTCGTTGGCGGCGAAGACGGCGTCCAGGTCCGGCCGGCGGTCCAGCAGTTCCGCCATCGCGCGAGCACCGCTGTCCACGGTGAAGCCGCCCTGGGCGGTCAGGGCGGGATCGGCGTCGAAGAGCACGTCGCGGTAGCCGTCGGCGCGGTCGGCGGCGGAGGTCTGGTCGCGGGGCCCCGCGATGTGCGCGATGCGCTCCCGCCCCAGACCGGCGAGATGGCGTACGGCGCTGCGGGCGCCGCCCCGGTTGTCGCAGTCGACGTACGGCACCGTCGCGGCCCCGGCCCCGGGCCGGCCGCCGAAGACCGCCGGGACCCTGGAACCGCGGATGAGGGCGGGCAGCCCGTCGTCGTGGTGCAGCGAGAAGGCGAGTGCGCCGTCGATGTGGCCGCCCCCGAGGTAGCGGGCGATCCGGTCGTGGTCGCCGGGCCCTTCCACCCACAGCAGCACCAACTGGGAGTCGTTCGCCGTCAGTTCCCTGCTGATGCCGCGCACCTGCTGCTCGAAGAAGGGGTCGGAGAAGACCCTGAACTCGGGCTCGGCGATGATTACGGCGACCGCGCCGCTCTGCCGCGTGACGAGGGACCTGGCCGCCTGGTTCGGGACGTACCCCAGCTCCTCGACCGCTTCCCGCACCTTGTCGGCCAGCGGCTGCCGCACGCCCGCGCCGCCGTTGACGACCCGGGAGGCCGTGGCCCGGGAGACTCCGGCGCGGGCCGCGACGGCTTCCAGCGTGGGGCGGGAACCGGCGGGCTGTTCGGGCAAGGCGGGCGCTCCTCGGCGGTCGGGGGAAAGGGCTTCTGGGAGGGAGGGTATCCGCCGCCGCCTCCCTGTGAGAGCGCTTCCAGCCGTTCGTCCGAAGGCGCCGCCCCCTCGCCCGAAGACGCCGCCGCCCCCCTCGCGCGGGGACGGCGGCGCGGAGTACCGCCGGTCAGCGGTGTCCGTGCTCGTGGACCGTGTTCGTCGCGGCGATCTTCTTCCACGACTTGGGCTGCACGGGCTCACCGCCTCCACCGGTGTGCGAACGTGCGATACGGGACTCGGCCGCGGCCGGGGCGCCCGGCTTCGACGGCTCGTAGAGCCAGGTGTCGAAGAGCTCGGCGAGCGGCTTGCCCGAGATCCTCTCGGCGTACTTCACGAAGTCGCCCACGCTCGCGTTCCCGTGCGCGAACTTGGCCGGCCACCCCTTCAGGATCCTGAAGAAGTCCTCGTCGCCGACCTCGTTGCGCAGTGCCTGCACGGCGAGCGCGCCCCGGTCGTAGACGGCGATGTGGAACTGGTCGTCCGGCCCCGGGTCGCCCGGCTCGACCGTCCAGAAGGGATCGTCGGCCGCGCGCGTCTCGTACACGTAGTCGGCGAGCTCCTGCGCCGTGCCCTCGCCCTCCTTCTCGGACCACAGCCACTGGCTGTAACGGGCGAAGCCCTCGTTGATCCAGATGTCCTTCCAGCCCTTGACGGCGACGCTGTCGCCGTACCACTGGTGGGCCAGCTCGTGGACGACGACCGAGACGTTCGCGCCGTTGGCGAACTGCCGCGGGCTGTAGAACGGCCGGGTCTGCGTCTCCAGCGCGTACCCGCTGGTCACGTTCGGGACGTAACCGCCGAGCGCATTGAAGGGGTACGGGCCGAAGATCCCGGTCAGGTACTCGGCGACCTCGGTGGTCCGCTCGATGCTGGCGCGCGCCGCCCCGGCGTTGTCGCCGAGGTCCTTGCTGTACGCGTTGAGCACCGGCAGGCCGTCCACCGTCCTGTCGGTCGTGATGTCGAACCTGCCGACCGCGAGCGTGGCGAGATAACTGGCCTGCGGCTTGTTCGAACGCCAGTTGTAGCGGGTCCACCCGAGCTTCGAGCTCTGTGACTGGAGCACGCCGTTGCTGATGGCCTGGGTGCCGTCCGGCACCGAGACGGAGACGTCGTACGTCGCCTTGTCCAGCGGGTGGTCGTTGCTCGGGAACCACCAGACGGCCGAATCGGGCTCCTGGGCGGCGACGCCGCCGTCCGGAGTGCGGTGCCAGGCGGTGTAGCCGCCGATCTTCAGCTCGGACGGCTTTCCGGCGTACCGGACGACGACCGAGGCGGCCCGGCCCTTCTCCAGCGGGGCCGCGGGGGTGACGACGAGCTCCTGGTCCCCCTCCTTGGCGAACTTCGCCTTCTTCCCGTCGACCCGCACCTCGCTCACCCCCAGACCGAAGTCGAGGTTGAAGCGCGAGAGGTTCTGCGTGGTGGTGGCGAGGATCGTCGCCGTGCCCTCCAGCAGGTCCGTCCTGGGCTGGTACTTGAGGCGGAGGTCGTAGTGCGACACGTCGTATCCGCCGTTGCCGCTGGCCGGGTAGTAGGGATCGCCGATGCCCGGGGCGCCCGGCGAGAAGTCCGCGGCCGATGCCGGGATCGCCAGCAGAAGTGAGGCCGTCAGCACGCCGGGGACGATGAATCTGCGGTGCACGAATGCTCCAAATGGTCAGTCCGAGGGATCGCTTGAAGCCTATTCAGCCCCTGTGCCACCAGTCATGTCCATGGTTACTGCTGTCACGCGACTGACATTCTGCCGTCATACTGCTCACAACTGCGCGCTGCTGCCCCCTTTTGCGCAGGAGTTGACCGGGGTACCTTCCGGCCCATGCCGATACCTGCGCGGAGACCCCACGTGAAGTGGCGAAGGTTCGTACCGGCGGCCGCGGCCGCCCTGATGGCGGTCGTGCTGACCCCGACGGGCGCCCAGTCCGCGGCGGCCGGCCCCAAGGAGAGCAGACCCGTCTACTCCTACGAGAACGCGATCCGCGAAGCCGTATGGGTGGACACCAGGATCGACGGCGACGCGGACGGCAGGACCGACCGGGTCGCCGTCGACATCGTCCGCCCCCGGGAACCCGCCCGGCAGGGCCGGAAGATACCCGTCATCATGGACGCCAGCCCGTACTACTCCTGTTGCGGCCGCGGCAACGAGAGCCAGAAGAAGACGTACGACGCGAACGGCGACCCCGTCCAGTTCCCCCTCTACTACGACAACTACTTCGTGCCCCGCGGCTATGCCTTCGTCGCCGTCGACCTCGCCGGAACCAACCGCTCCGACGGTTGTGTCGACGTGGGCGGCCGCTCCGACATCCAGTCGGCCAAGGCGGTCGTCGACTGGCTGAACGGCCGCGGCAAGGCGTACACCAGCCGCACCGGCGGCGAGCGCGCCAAGGCGGGTTGGTCCACCGGCGACACCGGCATGATCGGCAAGAGCTACGACGGCACCGTCGCCAACGGCGTCGCGGCGACCGGTGTCGAGGGCCTGAAGACCATCGTCCCGATCGGCGCCATCTCCTCCTGGTACGACTACTACTTCGCCCAGGGCGCCCCGCTCTACGACAGCGGCCCCGAGTGGCTCTCCGACTACGTCGAGAGCCCCGAAGCCCGCGCCCGCTGCCAGGCCGTCCAGAAGCGCCTCGTCGACGAGGCCCCGCGCAACGGCGACTTCACCCGCCTGTGGGCCGAGCGCGACTACGTACCGGACGCGGACAAGGTCAGGGCCAGCGTCTTCGCCGTACACGGCATGCAGGACCTCAACGTCCGCGCCAAGCACTTCGGCCAGTGGTGGGACGCCCTCGCCGACGCCGGTGTGGACCGCAAGATCTGGCTCTCGCAGACCGGCCACGTCGATCCGTTCGACTTCCGCCGCGCCGACGGGGCCTCCCCTGCCCGAGCGGAGTCGAGAGCTTGGGGATGGGTGAAGACCCTGCACCGCTGGTTCGACCACGAGCTCCTCGGCTACGACAACGGCATCGACCGCGAGCCGATGGCCGACATCGAGCGCGCCCCCGACCAGTGGTCCACGGACAAGGTCTGGCCGCCCCGCTCCGCCGACGCCACCACCCTGCGCCCCGGCAAGGGCTCCGCACCCGGCGTCGGCACGCTCTCCCTGAAGCCCGCCGCCCGCGGCGCCACCGAGACCTTCACGGACGACCCCCGGCTCAGCGAGGCCGACTGGGCCGCGCAGATCGACACGTCCACCCCCGCCAAGGCCGGCTTCACCACCAAGCCGCTCACCCGTGACCTGCGCCTGTCCGGCTCCTCCCGGGTGACCGTCACCGCGACGCCTTCCACCTCCACCGCGCACCTCTCCGCGGTCCTCGTGGACCTCGGCCCCGACACGATCCGCGACTACACCGCGTCCGGCGAAGGCATCACCACCCTCACCGACCGCACCTGCTGGGGCCCGAGCACCGCCGGCGACAGCTCCTGCTTCAAGGAGACCAAGGCCCGTACCGCGAACGTCGACTACACCGTCTTCAGCCGGGGCTGGGCCGACCTCGGCACGTACGCCGACGCCGACCGCGGCCGCCCGCTCACGCCGGGCAAGCGGTACACGATCACCCTCGACCTCCACGCGAGCGACCACGTCGTCCCCGCCGGACACCGTCTCGCGCTGATCGTCGGCGGCACCGACGCGGGCCTCATCGACCCGCCCTCCACCACCCCCACCCTCAGTGTCGACCTGTCCCGTACGAACGCCGAGCTGCCCGTGGTCGGCGGCGCCAAGGCGTTCGCCACCGCCACCGCGGGCTCCCGCTGGTCCGCCCCGTCGGGCGCCCGCCTCGACGGCGTGGCCGAGCCGCGCTCCATCCGCCCGGTCCCAGGAGGCACCCGCTGATGCACCCACATGTCCGCGCACTCGCACTCGGGGCCGCAGTGGCGACCCTGGCCGCTCCCGTCGTCCTCACGGCGCCCGCCCGGGCGGCGTCGGCTCCGCCCCGTACCGGCTTCGAGGTGTCCGACGGCGCGCGCTGGACCACCCAGCCCGAGGAGCAGGCCCTGCTGGCCGCCGTCGACCGGGGCAGCGAGCGCGTCACGATGTCCGGCATCGGCACCACGAAGCAGGGCCGCCCGCTCCAGCTCGTACGCATCGCGGAGCGGCAGCGCACCGAGAACACCGTGCTGCTGATCTGCTCCCAGCACGGTGACGAACCGTCAGGGCGGGAAGCCTGCCTGACCACCGTCCGGGACCTCGCGTACGCCAAGGACAGGAAGACCCTCGACTTCCTCGCCCGCTCCACGGTCCTCGTCATCCCCACCGCCAACCCCGACGGCCGCGCCGCCGGCACCCGGGGCAACTCCGACGGTGTCGACATCAACCGCGACCACATCGCCCTCAGGACCGCCGAGGGCCGGGCGATGGCCGCCGTCATCCGCGACCACCGCCCCGACATCGTCTACGACCTGCACGAGTACGGCGCCACCCCGCCGTACTACGACAAGGACCTGCTCGCCCTCTGGCCCCGCAACCTCAACACGGCCGGCCGGGTGCACGCCGAAGCGCGCACCCTCTCCGAGTCGTACGTGCGCCCCGGTACCGAGGACGCCGGATTCAGCAGCGGCGTCTACGGCATCTGGACCGACCCGGTGACGGGCGAGCCCGTCAAGCAGGTGGCGGGCGACGGCCAGGAGCGCATCCTGCGCAACACGGCGGGCATCAAGCACTCCGTGGGGCTCCTGGTGGAGACCCGCGTCGACCCCCTCACCGAAGCGGAGAAGAAGGACCCCGCACACAACAACAAGCGCCGCGTCGACACCCAGCTGGCGGCCCTCGACAGCGCGTTCGCCTATGCGCACGAGCGGCGCGGCCGCATCGGGGCAGCCACCGCCCGGGCACGTCTCGCGGGCTTCGCGGACCGGGGCCCCGTCCATCTGGGCGGCGCCGACAACGATCCGGCCGAGCCCGCCGAGACCATCCAGGACCCGCCCTGCGGCTACCACCTCTCCGCGGCGCAGTACGCGGACGTGGGGGATGAGCTGTCCCTGCACGGGGTCGTGTCCCGGCCGGACACCGAGGGGGCGTACGTACCCCTCCGCCAGTCCCGGCGGAACCTGGCCGTCCTCCTGCTCGACGAGCGGGCGGCCCACCACCTCACCGCCGGGCGGCCCGACACCACCTGTTAGACGGCTGTGACGTGCGACACATGTGGTAGGGGGTACGGGAGAGCGAAAAAAGGCTCCGTGAATCCCTGAAAGGTGCCGCTTGTGTCGCACGAACAGAAACCGGCTCAACGGCTGCGGCTGCCGGTCAGGGCGGCTCTCCCCGGCCGCCACCCGCACGAGGACGAGACGCCCCGGACCGACCGGGTGGTGTTCGGCGTGACGGCCGTTCTCACCCTCGCCTTCGTGGTCTGGGGCTCCGTCTTCACCAAGACGCTGGAGACCGTCTCCGACACGATGCTGAGCGGCCTGATCCACAACGGCGGCTGGGCCTTCGTCCTGGCCGCCTCCGGATTCGTCGTCTTCGCTCTCTGGCTCGCCATCAGCCGCTACGGCAGGATCCCGCTCGGCCAGGAGCACGAGGGGCCCGAATTCAGTACGGTCTCCTGGGTCGCGATGATGTTCAGCGCGGGCATGGGCATCGGCCTGATGTTCTACGGCGTCAGCGAGCCGCTCGCGCACTACACCACCCCGCCGCCCGGCACCGACCCCGCCGACTCGGCGGACGCCATGCAGACGGCCCTGGCCACCACCCTCTTCCACTGGACCCTCCACCCCTGGGCGATCTACGCGGTGGTCGGGCTCGCCATCGCGTACAGCACCTTCCGGCGCCGCAGGAGACAGACCATCAGCGCCGTCTTCGAGCCGCTGATCGGCAGGAAGCGCGCCGACGGCACCCCCGGGCGGGTGATCGACATCCTCGCCATCTTCGCCACCCTCTTCGGCTCCGCGACCTCCCTCGGCCTGGGCGCCCTCCAGATCGGCAGCGGATTCCGTGAACTGGGCTGGATGGAGAGGGCCGGCACCGGGCTCCTGATCTCCATCATCGGAGTTCTCACCGTCGCCTTCGTCTTCTCGGCCGTCTCCGGTGTCGAGAAGGGCATCCAGTGGTTGTCCAACACCAACATGGTCCTCGCCGTGGTCCTCGCGGTCTTCGTCTTCGTCGCAGGCCCGACCATCATCGTCCTCGACCTGCTGCCCACCTCGCTCGCCTCCTACGCCGACGAGCTGCCGCAGCTGGCCGGCCGTACCGAGGCGGCGACCGGCGGCGGCGACGTCGCCGACTGGCTGAGCAGCTGGACGGTCTTCTACTGGGCCTGGTGGATCTCCTGGACGCCGTTCGTCGGCATGTTCATCGCCCGCATCAGCCGCGGACGTACGATCCGTCAGTTCGTGGGCGGCGTCATCCTCGTCCCCAGCACCGTCAGTCTGGTCTGGTTCGCCATCTTCGGCGGTACGGCGATGAAGCTCCAGGAACGCGGACAGCTCGGGGACGAGTCGACGCCCGAGGGACAGCTCTTCGCCGTACTCCAGGAGTTCCCGATCGCCGGCGTGATGAGCCTGCTGGTGATGATCCTGGTCGGCATCTTCTTCATCTCCGGGGCCGACGCCGCCTCGATCGTGATGGGCACGCTCTCCCAGCGGGGCACCTTCGAACCGGCCCGGCTCGTCGTCGTCTTCTGGGGCGTGGTGACCGGAGCGGTGGCGGCCGTGATGCTGCTGGTCGGCCACGGCAAGGGCAACGCGCTCGCCGGGCTCCAGAACCTCACCATCCTCGTCGCGGCCCCCTTCGTGCTGGTCATGGTGGGCATGTGCCTGTCCCTCATGCGCGATCTGCGCCAGGACCCGCTGATCGTCCGCGGTGAGATCGCCGAGGAGGCGGTGGAGAGCGCCGTGATCGCGGGCCACGAGAAGTACGCCGGTGAATTCGAGATCCGCATCGGCCCGGGACCCGAGGCCGGCGACGGCCCCCGGACCGGCACGGACGAACGGGACGACCACGGCAACCACCCCTGACCGCGACGGCGCGGGGCAGGACGCACCCGCCCCCGCCCCCGCCCCGCATGCCGCGGTGGCGGAGGGGGCGTACCGGGGCGCTCCCCGCAGGGCGTCGCACGCGGCCGCCCCGAAGGAGATCCCGCACCCGGACGTCCGGCACCCGAGGACACGCCCCGGCACGTCACCGACCCCACACGGGCGGCAGCGCAGCCCCCCGCCGACGGAATGCGCGACGCGTGCTCACATCGGCTCATGGCTGGGAATACTCAGGGCATGTCTGCCGACTACGCGTCCTTCGGGCTGGCTCCGGCGATACGTGCGGGTGGTGTTCTCGTCAACGGTGACTACCGGGTGCACCGCGACTTCACGGACTTCGTCGTCGACGGCCGCCCGCTCCTCCACCAGCTCTCCGACCTCGACGCCGTCTCGCCGCTCGCCTCCGACGTACCGCCCGCCGTCTTCACCGCCCAGGTACGCGGCCTGCTCCTCGAAGAGGACGCGCCCCTGGAGGGCGGCCGGTACGTCATCTACGGCTGCCCCGAGTGCGAAAGCCTGGAGTGCGGCGCGGTCACCGCCGTCATCGAGCGGGCGGGGGACGACTTCGTCTGGCGGGACTTCGCCTGGCAGACGACCGGGACCGCGGACCTGGACCTGAACGGCTACCACGGGATAGGCCCGTTCCGCTTCCGCGGCCAGGAGTACCGCACCGCCCTGGAACGTCTGCTGGCCGACGGCGGCCAGGAGCCGCCGCCCCGCCGCCGGGTCCTGCTGATCGGCGCGCGCGTCGACGTACTGGCGAAGCTCGCCGCGGCCCTGCGCACGATCAACATCGGTGCGGACATCACCCGCGACGCGGCCGGCATCCCGCCCGAGGAGCTGCGGGCGTACGGAGCGGTGGCCTTCGGCAGGGCCGTCGACGAGAGCGAACGCGCCGCCGTCCGGGCGGCGTTCGACCGGGCCGGAGCGGACGTCGCCCACGTGGACGGCCTGGCCCCGATCATCCCCCTGCTGGTCGCCCAGACGGAGGCCGCCCTGGACCGCAGCCCGCCGGAGCAGCGCCGTCTCACGCGGCTGGTGGCGGTGGAGGGCGAGGCGGGGGTCGAGGTGACGTCCACCTGCCGGGTACAGCTGATCGCGTACCGCCTGGACCGGCTGCACCGGACGCACGCCCACGAGGTCTTCGACGGTGTGCTGGAGCCGGGGGAGCACCGGATCCCGCTGGAGGGGCGGGCGGTGAAGGGCCGGTCGTTCATCGTGGCGCGCACGATGGGGGGCGTACTGGCAGCCCCGGTGATCCGCTGACAGCACCACCGCACCCGCACCGCACCCGCACGCCCTCACGCCGGCGCCCGCCGGCCCGCTCCGGACGCTCGGTAGGATCTGAGACCTGATGACTGCAACTCTCGTCGCCAAAGATCTCGCCGCGGGCCACGGCGACCGCTCGCTCTTCTCCGGACTCGACCTCGTCGTCGCGCCCGGCGACGTGATCGGTCTCGTCGGTGTCAACGGCGCGGGCAAGTCCACGCTGCTGCGTCTGCTCGCCGGGCTCGACACCCCCGAACAGGGCGAGCTGCGGCTCTCGCCGCCCACCGCCACCGTCGGACACCTCCCGCAGGAGCCCGAGCGCCGCGGGGGCGAGACGGTACGGGACTTCCTGGCCCGGCGCACCGGAGTGGCCGCCGCCCAGCGCGCCCTCGACGAGGCCACCCAGGCGCTCGTCGACGAGACCCCGGGCGCGGACGACGCGTACTCGGACAGCCTGGAGCGTTGGCTCGACCTCGGCGGCGCCGACCTGGACGAGCGCGCGGAGGAGGTGGCGGCGACCCTGGGCCTGGCGGTCGGCCTCGACCACCCCATGACGGCCCTCTCCGGCGGCCAGGCCGCCCGCGCGGGCCTCGCCTCCCTCCTCCTCTCCCGGTACGACGTCTTCCTCCTCGACGAGCCCACGAACGACCTGGACCTGGACGGCCTGGAGCGCCTCGAACGCTTCGTCTCCGGCCTGCGCGCCGGCACGGTCGTCATCAGCCACGACCGCGAGTTCCTCACCCGCACGGTCACCAAGGTCCTGGAGCTGGACCTCGCCCAGCAGCAGATCACGCTCTACGGCGGCGGCTACGCGGCCTACCTGGAGGAGCGCGAGAGGGCGCGCCGCCACGCCCGCGAGGACTTCGACGAGTACGCCGACAAGAAGGCCGCCCTCGAAGGCCGCGCCCAGATGCAGCGCGGCTGGATGGACAAGGGCGTCAGGAACGCCCGCCGCAAGGCCACCGACAGCGACAAGCTCGGCCGCAACCTCCGCAGCGAGGCGAGCGAGAAGCAGGCCGCCAAGGCACGCCAGACGCAGCGCATGATCGAGCGCCTCGACGCAGTGGAGGAACCCCGCAAGGAGTGGGAACTGCGCATGGAGATCGCGGCGGCCCCGCGCTCCGGCGCGGTCGTCGCGACCCTGCGCGACGCGACGGTCCGGCGCGGCGACTTCTCCTTCGGCCCGGCGTCGCTCCAGATCGACTGGGCCGACCGCGTCGCGATCACCGGAGCCAACGGCGCGGGCAAGTCCACGCTGCTCGCCGCCCTCCTCGGCCGCCTCCCGCTGGACGAGGGGTACGCGGCGCTCGGCCCGGGTGTCGTCGTCGGCGAGGTCGACCAGGCCCGCGGCCTGTTCTACGGCTCCGAGTCCCTGCTCGAAGCCTTCTGCGCGGCCGTCCCCGAAACGGAGCCGGCGGAGGTGCGCACCCTCCTGGCCAAGTTCGGCCTGCGCGCCGACCACGTCCTGCGCCCCGCCACCACGCTCTCCCCGGGAGAACGCACCCGCGCCGCACTCGCCCTGCTCCAGGGCCGGGGAGTGAACCTCCTCGTCCTCGACGAGCCGACGAACCACCTCGACCTGACCGCGATCGAGCAGCTGGAGTCCGCTCTCGCCTCGTACGAGGGGACGCTGCTGCTGGTCACCCACGACCGCCGCATGCTGGACGCGGTCAGCACGACACGGCGTGTCGAGGTCGCGGACGGCAAGGTCACCGAGCTCTGACGCCGCTTCCCGTACCGGGACGGTCCGCGCGGGTCCCGGGTTGAGGCTTCACCTCATCGGCGTAGCGTGGAAACAGGCCGGCCCTGCGGCAGGCGAGCGGGAGAGCTCCCCGGGGAGGCCGCCGTATCTCGTCGCGCCTCCACGCCGCTGCCCCGAAGCGCCGCGCCTTCCGAGCGGAGCTGCAGGAGCGAGGGCACGAGGAGTGATGGTCATGGGCAAGTACGCGACCGACCAGTTGCGCGAACGTGTACGTGGGACGGTCGTCACTCCTGAGGACGAGGGGTACGACGAGGCACGCAGGGTCAACAACGCCATGATCGACAGACGGCCGGCCGCCGTCGTGCGCTGCGCCAACGCGGGCGACGTCATGGCTGCGGTCGGCTTCGCACGGGAGAACGGGCTCGACCTGGCGGTGCGGGGCGGCGGACACAGCGTGCCCGGCTTCGGCACCTGCGACGGCGGGGTGGTGGCCGACCTGTCCCGGATGCGCGGCGTCCGCGTCGACCCCGTGCGGCGAACGGCGCGCGCGGAGGGCGGAGCCACCTGGGGCGACTTCAACGCGGCGGCCCACGCTTTCGGTCTGGCCACGACCGGCGGGATCATCTCCACCACCGGCGTCGGAGGGCTCACCCTCGGCGGCGGTATCGGACACCTGGCCCGCGGGCTCGGCCTGAGCTGCGACAACCTGCTCTCGGCCGATGTGGTGACCGCGGACGGCCGGCTGCTCGTCGTGAGCGAGAAGGAGCACGACGACCTCTTCTGGGCCCTGCGCGGTGGCGGCGGAAACTTCGGCGCGGTGACCTCCTTCGAGTTCCGGCTCGCTCCCGTCGGGGACATCTACGGCGGGCCGATCCTCTACGAACTGGAGGACGCCGCCACCGTCCTGAGAGGCTTCCGCGAGCTCATCGCCGAAGCGCCCGAGGAACTCGGGGTGTTCCCGGCCTTCCAGATCGCCCCGCCGCTCCCGTTCATCCCGGAGAACCGGCACGGCGACACCTTCATCCTGCTCGTGACGTGCTGGGCCGGGCCGCTCGACCAGGGACAGCGCGCCCTCCAGCCGTTCCACGACCTGGCGCCGGTGGTCGCCGAGCACGTCGGTCCCATGCCGTACCCGGCACTCAACAGCGCCTTCGACGCGCTGGTGCCGCCCGGCCTCCAGCACTACTGGAAGGCCAACTTCGTGACCGAGCTCAGCGACGCCGCGATCGAGGCGCACCTGGAGTACGGGCCACGGGTGCCCGCCGTGAACTCGACGGTCCACATCTATCCCGTCAACGGCGCCTGCCACCGGGTGGCACCGCACGAAACGGCCTTCGCCTACCGGGACGCCTCGTTCGCCACCGTCATCGCCGGGATGTGGCCCGACCCCGCCGACAACGAGGCCAACACCGCCTGGGTGCGCGACTACTACCGGGCGACCGCGCCGCACTCGGAGGAGGGCGGATACATCAACTTCATGGCCGGGGACGACCAGGGCCGGATCAGGGCCAACTACCGGGGCAACTACGACCGCCTCGTCGAGGTCAAGAAGGCGTACGACCCGGAGAACCTGTTCCACCTGAACCAGAACATCACGCCTTAGCCCGCGCGTGCGGGCCAGCGCCGGGCCGCGGCGGTACCCGGCGCGGCGGGCCCGGCGGCCTCCCCTCACGCTTTCGGCCGTCCGTTCCTGCGTTGTTGCCTGCTCAGCACAGTAGCGGCTGGGTCT